>NZ_JBEXUP010000151.1:0-20856 GCF_040614375.1 Nonomuraea sp. NPDC005983 | reverse complement strand
CGGACGCACCGTCCCGGCCGCGAGCGCGCCCAGGCCGTCGGGGCGGGCGGCGGGGACGCCGGACCGGCAGGCCCAGGCGAGAGCCAGGCGGCCGGTCACGCAGGCGGTCACCAGGGCGTGCCAGCCCGTCGCCGACAGCGCGCCCGCCTGGATGAGCAGCGTGAACACCATCGTCATCACGCCGAACGGCCCGATGTCCGACTTTTTCATGATGTCGAGCGCCTGAGCGGCGGGCTTGCCGCTTCCCAGGCCGTCTGCCAGGTCCGCGAGCCCGTCCAGATGCAGGCCACGGGTCAGCACGGCCAGCGAGCCGAGCGCCAGGCCCGCGCCCAGCAGCGGCGGACCCGGCAGCAGCAGCGCCAGCCCCGCCAGCGCGCCCAGCACCAGCCCCACGGCCGGGGCCAGCACCATCGCCTGCCCCACGACGTCGCGATCGACCCGCGTCACCCGCACCGGGAAGACGGTGAGCATGCCGAGCGCGAAGCGGGCCCCGTGCGTCACGACGCGCCGCCCCTCACGCCGCCCATAGCAAGGCCCCGATCCGTCAGAACAGCTCGTCCAGGAGCCGGTAGTAGTCCAGGCGGCGTCGGTCGGGCTCGGGGAGGCCGTAGGCGTCCAGGAAGCTCGCGACGGCCGGGCCTTCCAGCTCGCGCAGCGCGATGGACAGGTCCGTGTACCGGTCGGCCACGCCGAGCGCGCTCACGTCGATCAGCACGGGATCGCCGGTCAGCGGCGCGAGCACGTTCCCGGGCGTGAAGTCGCCGTGCGTGACGACCAGGTCCTCCTCGGCGGGGCGCGCGGCGACCAGTCGCTCGTAGACCTGCTCGGGGGTGAGCCCGGCGTGGTCGTCGTCGAAGTCGCCCGCGTCCACCAGCCCGGCGCGGACCCGCTCGCGGGCCTGGGGCAGCCTGACGTCCAGGCGCGCGTCGAACGGGCACTCGCGCACCGGGACGCCGTGCAGGGCGCGCAGCGCCTCACCCATGACCGTCCCGGCCCGTGGGGACGCGCTCTCCCGCTCCAGGCTGCGCCAGCCGACGTCCTCCAGCACCAGCGCGTCACCGTCGAACGCCACGACGGGGGGCACCTTGGCCCAGCGCTCCAGCCAGCGCAGCCGCTCGTGCTCCGCCCGTGCCAGCGGCCCCTGCTTGATGTAGAACACGTTCGACGGCGAGGTGACGCGCAGGGTCTCGCCACTGAGGCCCTCGTGGTCGTCCGACCAGATGGCATCCTCTCCAAACAGGTCCAAGATCCGCCCGGGAAGTCGCATAACGGTCGATCCTATGGCAGCCCACTAGGGTGGCCGGATGCACGTGGTTCAACTCGAAGGCGTAGGAGTCCGGGTCGTCGGCAGGACACTCCTCAGCGGAGTCGACTGGCGGGTGGAGTACGGCGAGCACTGGGCGCTCCTCGGTCCCAACGGCGCGGGCAAGACGACGCTGCTGTCGCTGGCCGCCGCCGTCCGGCACCCCAGCGAGGGCACGGTCAGCGTCCTCGGCCACCGCCTCGGCCGGGTGGACGTGCGCGCCCTGCGCCGCCACATCGGCCTCGTGGCGGCCAGCCAGCGGCTCATCGACGAGCAACTGCTGGAAGAGGAGGGCGCGACGGCCCACACGGTGGTCCTCACCGGCCACACGGGCACGAGCGCGCCACTCTGGGACAGGTACGGCGAGCCCGAGCGGGAACGCGCGCTCCGGCTCCTGGCGGACCTCGGCTGCAAGGACCTCGCCGACCGTCCGTTCCAGGTGTGCTCCCAGGGCGAGCGGGCCCGGATCAGGATCGCCAGGGCCCTCATGGGCGACCCCGCGCTGCTCCTGCTCGACGAGCCGTTCGCCGGGCTCGACCTCCCCGCCCGCGAGGACCTCGTCGAGGCGGTGGAGGACCTCGCCGCGACCCGCCCGGTGCTGACGACCGTGACGGCCACCCACCACCTGGAGGAGGTCCCCTCGACGACGACCCACGCCATGTTGCTGCGCGACGGCCGCGTCCTGGCGGCGGGGCCGGTCGCGGAGGTCCTCACGCCGGCCAACCTGTCCGACTGCTACGGCCGCCCCCTTCACGTGGACCGCCTGGACGGCCGCTGGTACGCCCGCGCCGTCCGCTCCTGACACCGTCAGCGCGGGCCTCAGAGGGGGAGGAGGCGTCCCGCGATCACCACGCAGACGTCCTCCGACTCGGCCGCCAGGCGTTCGTTGAGGCGGCCGAGGGCGTCTCTGAAAGCACGTCCGCTGGATGTGGCGGGCACCACGCCCATGCCGACCTCGTCCGACACGGCCACGATCCGCTGGGCGGCGCCGCGCCACGCCGCGACCAACTCGTCACAGCGGGCCTCCACCGGGGCGCGGTCGCCGTCCCAGGCGCCGTGCTCGTCGAAGACGGCCGCCAGCCAGGTGCCCAGGCCGTCCACCAGCAGGGGCGCGGTGGCCGCGCGGATCGCCGCCGCCAGGTCGGTCGTCTCCAGCGTCGTCCAGTGCGCGGGCCTGCGGTCCCGGTGCGCGGCCACCCGCGCCGCCCACTCCCCGTCGCCGCTGGGCCCGGTGGTGGGTCCGGTGGCGACGTAGGTGACGTGCGGCTCGGCGGCCAGCCGCAGCTCCGCCTCGGCGGACTTGCCCGACCGCGATCCGCCCAGGACCAGCGACCGGCGAGCCTGTCCGGCGGGCGGTGGCGGCGGTTGCGCGGTGTCGATCGTGGTCCCGTCCGGGACGGCCCTGGCGCCCCACAGCCCGAGGCGCCGGACCAGCTCGTCCTCGGACCGGACCCGGTGGTCCAGCCCGACCGCGACCACCTGGGTGACGCCGGTGACGACGCCCGCCCGCCGCAGCAGCCCGAGCCGCTCCGGCCGGTCGAGCAGGTCGATGAGCACGACGTCGCACGGCCCGGCTCCCTCCGCGGGGACGGACGCCCCGGACGGCACGCACAGCAGCCGCCGCCCGTCAGGCCCCGCCAGCCCGTAGCCGCGGGCGAACGCCAGATACCCGTCAGGCACCCGGTGAAAGGGGAACCGCCGCACCACACCGTCGACGACCAGCTCGAACGGACGCCGGTGCTGGGACGGCAGCCGCCCGCACGAGGCGCACCGGCACCCCGTCTCCGGCCACCCGCCGTCGCCCGCCGTCCCGGCGAGAAAGACCTTCACCGGGCAGAGCGTACAAACCCCGGAGGCGAACGGGGCGGCGGCCCCGGGGGTTGACGCCGCAACACGATGTGCGCGCAGCATCGATTGACCTCCGAGCTCGGGAGTAGGGTTCCAGTGCCGTCGGAGGGCGCGTCGGCGAAGCTGCGGAGAAGGAGCGTATGGCATGACATGGCGGTGGCGTTTTGAGAATGCGAACGGTGCCGAGGTGACCGATCGTCCGTTGCCGCGAGAGGTCTTTCCCAGCCAGGCCGACGCGGAGTCCTGGCTGGGCGAGAACTGGCGTGAACTGCTGGATTCCGGGGTCGAGCGGGTGGCCTTGCTGGAGGAGGACCGGGTGGAGTACACCGGGTTGTCATTGCGCCCGGAGTGAGGTCCGGAGAGGCGAAAACCCCTTGAGCGCCGTCACGGCTCAAGGGGTTTCTGGTGCCCGGGGTGGTTACGGGCGCTTCGCCGGGCTGGCCGTCCTGGACGGGTCGCGCTCCACGAGCGAGCCGAGCACGCCGTCGATCCGCTCCAGCACCTCCGGCTCCAGCTTGACGCCCGCCGCCTTCACGTTGTCGCGCACCTGCTCGGGACGCGTCGCGCCGACGATGGCGCTGGCGACGTTCGGGTTCTGCAGCACCCAGGCCACCGCCAGCTGGGCCATGCTCAGCCCCAGGTCGGCGGCGATCGGCTTGAGCTCCTGAACCTTGGTGAGGACCTCGTCGTCCATGAAGCGGGCGATCATGCCGCTGCCGCCCGGGTCGGTGGCCCTGGAGCCCGCGGGCGGCTGCTGGCCCGGCAGGTACTTGCCGGTCAGGACGCCCTGCGCGATCGGCGACCAGACGATCTGGCTGACGCCCTCCCGCTCGCTCAGCGGCACGATCTCCGGCTCGATGACTCGCCACAGCATCGAGTACTGCGGCTGGTTGGACACGATCCGGTCGAAGCCCATCTCGTCGGCGATCTTCAGCGCCTGGGCGATCTGGTCGGCGCTCCACTCGCTGACGCCGACGTAGAGGACCTTGCCCTGCCGGACGAGGTCGTCGAACGTCTTGAGCGTCTCCTCCAGCGGAGTCTCGTAGTCGAAGCGGTGGGCCTGGTACAGGTCGACGTAGTCGGTCTGCAGGCGGCGCAGCGAGCCGTGGATGGACTCGGTGATGTGCTTGCGCGACAGGCCGCGGTCGTTCGGCCCGGAACCGGTCGGCCAGTAGACCTTGGTGAAGATCTCCAGCGACTCGCGCCTGACGCCCTTGAGCGCGCGGCCGAGCACCTCCTCGGCCTTGGTGGCGGCGTAGACGTCCGCCGTGTCGAAGGTGGTGATCCCCTCGTCGAGGGCGGCCTGCACGCACTGCTTGGCGGCATCCTCCTCGACCTGGGAGCCGTGGGTGAGCCAGTTGCCGTAGCTGATCTCGCTGACCATGAGACCGCTACGGCCGAGGTGACGGAATTCCATGTACCCGACCTTAGGCCGTCGCGGGGATCGGTCCGATTCGGGATAGGGTGCGCGACGTGCTGAAGCTCGTACGGGGGGCGCTGACGGCGGCCGTCCTGACCGCGATCGCGGTACGGCTGCGCCGCCGTGCCCGCAGGGCCGCGACGGAAGCGGAGCCGCGGCCGCACGGCCCCGAGCCGATCCTGGGCCGCCCGACGCGGGCGGAGCGGGCCCGTTACGCGGTGCGCGGGAAGTCGCGGCCCACGCCGGCCCTGTTAGGCGTGGGCGCGCTGGTCGCGATCGTCTTCGGGGTCTTCGCCCTCACCTGGACGCCCGGCCACGAGCGGGAGGAGGACCCGCTCGGACAGCAGGCCCGCGACGCGGTGAGACGGTCGGCCGCGGCCGCCACCAGCACCGCCACGCCTCCCGCCGTCGGGTGGACACCGCCGCCGGAGGTTCCCGACCCGAACTGCCGCCCGGAACGGCGCCCCGTCGCGGTCCGGCCGCTGGACCCGAAGGTCAAGCGCGCGGTCGACCGTCAGTGGCGGCGTGTAGAACGCTGGCTGAAGTCGCACGCGCCGCGCAGCTACGCCACGCTCGGCCGGCCCGGCAGGGCCAGGACGATCGCCGTCGCCGAGTCGCAGATGGGCGTGCGCTTCCCCGACGACCTGCGCGCCTCGCTGCTGCGCCACAACGGGGCCCGCGCGTTCGGCTTCGCCCCCTGGCACGACGGCGCCGGCAACCTCGGCGTCCGCGAGATCAGGGACACCTGGCGGCACCTGTGCCGGAGCTTCCCCACTGACACGGGGCCGGATCCGCGGGGCGAAGCGTGGAACGGCCGGATGATCCCGTTCCTCTCCTTCCAGGAACGCCAGGGGGAGGAGATGGAGTACGCCCTGATCGACTCCGCCGTGGGCGACGTCGGCTGGGACGACACGGTCTCCGGCATGGCCTTCCGCCGCATGCCGTCGTACTACGCGCTGATGCGCGCGGTCGCCGACGCCCTCGAGCGAGGCGGGCCCGTCTGCGGGGCCCGGCCTCTGGTCGAGCACGGGATGTTGCGCTGGACGGACGCCGACCTCGACGAGGCGTACAAGGCGGGCTGCTGAGCGGCTACTTCTTCGGCGGCACCGGCTTGCCGCCCGGCAGCACGGCGGGCGGGGGGAAGCGCAGCTTGCGGATCTGCAGGGCGCGCATCGCCGCGTAGAATCCCACACCCCGCAGGCTCTCGTTCGGGTGCTTCTCCGCCACCAGCTTCTTCACCCGCCAGGCCACGTAGACCGAGGTGAACAGCACGCCGATCATCATGATCGGCCAGCCGATCGTGATCACGTAGCTGAGCACGATCGGGCGGATGTCGGCCGGCCACGGCACCCAGGTGGCGAGCAGGATGAGTAGCGAGAAGGGAAGGAAGTACTGGCTCGGCAGCCGCCTGGAGTCGACCCAGTCGCGCGCGAACTTGCGCGCCGGGCCCTTGTCGCGGGCGGGGAAGTACCGCTCGTCACCGGCGAGCATGCCCTTGCGAGCGCGCTCGCGCTCGGCCGCCTGCCTGACCTTGGCCTGCTGGTACGCCTCTTTGCGGTCCTTGGGCGCGGTGACGGGCTGGCGCCGCCTGCCTTCGGCATCCCGGCGCTTGGGTGTGGGACGACCCTTACCCTGGGGCTTAGGATCGTCAACGGGGACGGGGGTGTCGTCCACGGATGTTTGGGAACGGCGTCGCAACACGCGTCAACCCTACCTGGACTGCAACTTAGTGACGCCCCCGTGCGTTATGCGTAGGGTAATCCCAAGGTGGCTGTGATGCCTTGGGTGAACACCAGCACGACCTAGAAGGGGACGGCCGACGCGCATGAGCGTGATGAAGAGACTTTCAATGATCTTCAAGTCCAAGGCCAACAAGGCCCTGGACAAGATGGAGGATCCGCGCGAGACCCTTGACTACTCCTATCAGCGGCAGCTCGAGCTGCTGCAGAAGGTGCGCAGGGGCGTGGCGGACGTGGCGACCTCGCGTAAGCGGGTGGAGCTGCAGATCAACGGCATCGAGCAGCAGGCCAAGCGGCTCGAGGACCAGGGCCGCAAGGCGCTGTCCGTCGGCCGCGAGGACCTCGCCCGCGAGGCCCTGCAGCGACGCTCGAACCTGCAGACGCAGATGGCCGATCTGAAGATCCAGCATGACAACCTGCAGGCCGAGGAGGAGAAGCTCACCACGGCTTCCCAGCGGCTGCAGGCCAAGGTCGACTCGTTCCGTACGAAGAAGGAGACGATCAAGGCGACGTACACCGCCGCCGAGGCGCAGACGCGCATCAACGAGGCCTTCTCCGGCATCTCCGAGGAGATGGGCGACGTCGGCCTCGCGATCCAGCGCGCCGAGGACAAGACCGCGCAGATGCAGGCCCGCGCCGGCGCCATCGACGAGCTGCTCGCCAGCGGCGCGCTCGACGACTTCAGCGGCACCCGTGGCGACGACATCCAGGCCGAGCTCGACCGCATGGGCGGCGGCATGGACGTCGAGCTGGAGCTGGCCCGGATGAAGGCCGAGCTCGGCCAGGGTCCCGCGCCGAAGAGCGCGATCGAGCAGGGCCAGCCGCAGCAGCAGGCTCAGCCGCAGCAGACCCAGCAGCTACGCCAGCCGGGGGAGGGCGCATGATTGTCCGGATCATGGGCGAGGGGCAGGTCGAGATCTCGGCCGACGACATCGCCGTGCTCAACGAGCTCGACAGCGAGCTCGAGTCGGCGATCGAGTCCGACGACGAGGCCGCCTTCCGCGTCAAGTTGCACGCGCTGCTCGACAAGGTGCGCCAGGTGGGCAAGGCGCTTCCCGACGACAGCCTTGAGCCGTCAGAGCTGATCCTTCCCCCCGCGGACGCCTCGATCGAGGAGGTCCGGGAGATGCTGGGCGACCAGGGCCTCATCCCGGGCTAGACCGTGGGCACCCGGTTCGCGTCCGACCACGGCCTCACCAGCCGCATGGTCGTGACGATGTTCCTGCTCGGGCTGCTGTACGTGGCCTTCGTCGGCGTCCTGATCAGCCTGGGCGTGCAGGCGGTGACCGTGCTGGTGATCGCGGGGGTCCTGCTGTTCGCGCAGTACTTCCTGTCCGACCGCATCGCGCTGTTCGCGATGGGCGGGCGGGAGGTCTCGCCGCAGGAGGCCCCCGAGCTGCACGGTCTGATCGACCGGCTGTGCGCGCTGGCCGACATGCCCAAGCCACGGGTGGCGATCGCGGATTCCGACGTCCCCAACGCGTTCGCCACCGGCCGCAACCAGAAGAAGTCGGTCGTCTGCGTGACGACCGGTATCCTGCGCCGCCTGGAGCCCCAGGAGCTGGAGGGCGTGCTGGCCCACGAGCTGTCGCACGTCGCCCACCGCGACGTCGCGGTCATGACCATCGCCTCGTTCCTCGGCATCGTGGCCGGCCTGATGACGAGGTTCGCGCTGTACACCGGTCTGGGCCGCAGCCGCGACAACAACACCGGCGGCGTGCCGGTCGGGCTGATCATCATGCTGGTCTCGATCGTGGTGTACGCGATCAGCTTCCTGCTCACCCGAGCGCTGTCGCGCTACCGCGAACTGGCCGCCGACCGGGCCGGGGCGCTGCTCACGCAGCGGCCATCGGCGCTGGCCAGCGCCTTGACGAAGATCTCCGGCGACATGGCCAGGATCCCGACCCAGGACCTGCGCGAGGCGGCGCCGTTCAACGCCTTCTACTTCGCCCCGGCGCTGGCCAAGGGCGAGTCACTGGCGAATCTGTTCTCCACCCACCCGTCGCTCGAACGCCGGCTCGAGCAGCTGGCGAAGATCTCCGCCCAGCTCGGAAGGGGCTGACCGCATGGGCTGGCTCGACGCCCTCCTCGGCCGGTCGAAGCCGGTCAAACCCAACCTCGACGCGCTGTTCGCGCTGCCGTCCGCCGCCGTGACGCTGCAGGCCGCGACCGGGCTCGTCCCCACCGGCCTCGGCTCCGTCGCGTTCCGGGCCGCGGAAGGCGGCGCGTTCGCCACCCTGGAGCGGGACGTCAAGGCGTTGCTGGGCGAGCGGGTGGAGGAGTCGTCCGACGAGTACGGCTACACCTGGCTGCTGGTGCGCCGCTCGCCCGACGCGCTCGGCGATCTGGTCACCGAGCTGCACGCGGTCAACTCCTCGCTGGAGGGCGAGGGGTTCGGGCCGTCGCTGCTGTGCTCGCTGGTGTCGTTCGCCGACGACAAGGGGCGGCGGCTGGCGGTGGTCTACCTGTACAAGCGGGGCACCTTCTACCCGTTCGGGCCGCTGCCGGGCCAGCGCCGCGACAACGCGCTGGAGCTGCAGGCCAGGGGGGCACTGGAGGGCGAGTTGCCGCTGGAGCAGGACCTCAGCCGCTGGTTCCCCGTCTGGGGCGCCCCCGGCCTCTAAGCCCTCCCACCCGGGCGTCCGCGCCCCTCATCCGGGCGTCCACGCCTCCCGATCCGGGCGTCCGCACCTCCCTCCCCGTCTGAGACGTTGCGCCTTCCCGGCCGTGGGCCCCTCTGGGGCGGGACCTTTCGCCTCTCCTCTGGGCCGCTGTAATGTGACGAATGCGCAGAGTGTTCTAATGCTCACGTGGAGCGAAGGTTGTTCGTACTTGCGGCTTCTGCGTTCATCGTGGGGGCCGTCCTGTACAGCGCGTGGGTCACGGGCCAGTTCACGACTCCCGAGGTCGACAGGACCGAGGGCTTCGTCAGCGAGCTGGCGGCCGGCGACCAGCCCTGGACGCACCTGTTCCGGGTCAGCGGCGGCTTCTCGGGGCTGGCCTGCCTGGCCGGGGTGGCGCTGGCCCCCAGGACGCGGCGCGGGTGGCAGGGCTGGCTCGCGCTGGCCGGCTTCGCCGTCCTGACGGGCGCGCAGAACCTGTTCCCGCTCGACTGTGCCGCGCTCAGCGACCCCGTCTGCGGATTCGGCGAGTTGTCGTCGGCGCACTACCTGCACCTGGCGGCGGGCACGCTGGCCACGGCGGTCGTGCTGGCCGCCATGGTGCTCCTCAGCCTGCGCTGGCGCGCGCGGGTGGCCTGGGTCATCACGGGCCTGACGCTGGCCGTCACTCCCGCCGTGCCGCTCGCCGCCGCGGTGGGCCACCTGGCGGGGCTGGCCGACCGTGCGCAGGTGACGCTGGTCGCGATCTGGCTGGTGTACGTCGCGCTCCGGCTGCTTTTGCTGGACGATCCGGTCAGGACGGGCAGACTGCACGTGCGGGAGCAGGGCTCGGGCCCCGCGGTGATCATCAGCCCCGGCCTGGCAGGAGCCTGGTCTCCGTGGGACCGGGTGGCCGACGGCCTGGCCCGCAGCCACCGGGTCGTCCGGTTCGACCGTCCGGGGACGGGGCTCAGCTCGCCCTCGCCCGAGCCGCCCACCCTGTACGACGAGGCGGCCAGGCTGGCCGCGCTGGCGCCCGCGCACCCCGAACAGGTCACGGTGGTCGCCCACGCGATGGCCGCCTGGCACGCTGAGGCGTTCGCCAGGCTGCACCCGCTGCGTGTCTCCAGGCTCGTCCTGGTCGAGCCCGCCTGCGCGGACCGGCGCGGGCCCGCCACCTCGAGAAGGGCGATCGTCGCGTGGCTGCCCGCGCTCGGCGGCACATGGGGCGCGGCGGCGCTGGCCCGGGTCGCGGGCCCGGCCGCGTACCGGCTGCTCACGGGGGCGCCCGACAGGGAGGGCGCCTTCCGCAAGGGGCGGGTGCTGGCCGGCGTCGCGGGGGAGTGGCTCTCCTGCCGCGACATGGCCGCCGAGCTGCGCCGCATCAGGGCCGTCCACGCCTTTCCCGACGTGCCGGTGACGGTGATCAGCGCGGGTCGCAGGTCCCACTGCCATGAGCGGCTGGCGAGCGAGCTGGACGCGAAGTACATCCGGCTGCCCGACTGCGGCCACCACGTCCAGCTCGACGATCCCGACTCGATCATCGCGGCGGTGATCTGACAACGCACTCAGGGAGGTCTCCGGGGGCCTGGGGGAAGAGCTGACGCCGACCGTCGCGAGCCACCAGAATGGCGAAAAGAAGCCATTTATGGGGGTTTGTAATGGCGGACCTCGCGGCCCTTCGGCCAGGGGGTCCCGAGTCGGTGGGGAGTTACACCCTGACCGAGCGGCTGGGCGAGGGCGGGCAGGGGTCCGTGAAGGGCGCGGGCGAGTGGCGCTTCTTCTGGGACGCCGACGGCCGCTCGGTCGGCCCCTGGGTGGGGTACGAGGCCGTCGTGGTCGATCTGCGCGGCCAGGCCGGGCCGGTGGTGGCGACCGCGTCGAAACCGGCCGAGTTCGACAAGATGGGCTTCCGCTACACCAGGGGAACGCCCTGACCGCTGAGGAGGCGCACGTGGACACGGAACAGCAGCGGATCTCCGTCGTCGGCGAGGGCGCGGTCGAGGCCGCCCCCGACGTGATGCGGCTGAGCGCGGGAGTCGAGGTGCGCAGGGGGACGGCCGCGGAGGCGTTCACCGCGGCCAGGGACGCCGCCGCGAGGCTGGTGCGCGCGCTGCGCGGGGCCGGGATCGCCGACGAGGACCTGCGCACCAGCGAGCTGTCGCTGGGGCCCGAGTATGAGGCGTATCCGAAGGTCGCGGCCTACCGGGCGGCGCAGGGGGTGGAGGCGCTGGTGCGCGACCTGTCACAGGCCGACAGGGTGATCGACGTCGTCGCCGGGGTGGGCGAGGAGGCCAGGCTCAGCGGCGTGGCCTTCGAGCTGTCCGCGCCGGGGAAGGCGCTGGAGCAGGCCAGGGCCAGGGCCTTCCGCGACGCCGCCGCCAAGGCCGCGCAGTACGCGGAGCTGGCCGGACGTCCTCTCGGCCGTGTCGTCTCGGTGACCGAGGAGGCGAGGGGCGGCCCGCAGCCGATGGCGTACGCCACGCTGGCCGCGGAGGAGAGGACGTCGGTCAGTCCCGGACGCCAGACCCTGTCGGCCGGCGTCCGGGTGGTGTACGCGTTCGGCGACCTCTGACCGCGGCGCGGCCCGGTGACCGGTTGCGTCGGCCCCGGCCCGGGCGGCCGGTCAGGGCAGCGCGAGCATGCGGTCGAGGGCGACCCGGGCCCAGTGGGCGGTGCCCTCGTCGACCGTGATCTGGTTGACGACCTCGCCGAGCACCAGCGACTCCAGCGCCCACACCAGGTGCGGCAGGTCGATCCGGTTCATCGTCGAGCAGTAGCAGACCGTCCTGTCCAGGAACGAGACGTTCTTGTCGGGGAAGAGCCGGGCCAGGCGCTTGACCAGGTTCAGCTCGGTGCCGATCGCCCAGCTCGAACCGGCGGGCGCCGCCTCGAGGGTCCTGATGATGTGCTCGGTGGAGCCGATGTGGTCGGCCTTGAGCACCACCTCGTGCCTGCACTCGGGGTGGACGAGCACGTTGACGCCGGGGATGCGGGCGCGTACGTCGTCGACGGAGTCGGCGGTGAACCGGCCGTGCACCGAGCAGTGGCCCTTCCACAGGATCATCCTGGCGCGTTCGAGCTGCTCCTGGGTGAGGCCGCCGTTGGGGCGGTGCGGGTTCCACACCACGCAGTCGTCGAGCGACATGCCCATCTCCAGGACCGCGGTGTTGCGCCCGAGATGCTGGTCGGGCAGGAACAGCACCTTCTCGCCCTGCTCGAAGGCCCACTCCAGAGCCTTCCTGGCGTTCGAGGACGTGCAGACGGCGCCGCCGTTCCTGCCGCAGAAGGCCTTGATGTCAGCGCTGGAGTTCATGTACGTGACAGGAATCACCTGATCGGCGAGGCCCGCGTCCTCCAGCGCCTCCCAGCACTCCTCGACCTGGTCGAACGTGGCCATGTCCGCCATCGAACAGCCCGCGGCCATGTCAGGCAGGATCACCTTCTGCCGGTCGGAGGTCAGGATGTCCGCCGACTCGGCCATGAAGTGCACGCCGCAGAAGACGACGAACTCCGCCTCGGGCCGGGCCGCGGCCTGCTGGGCCAGCTTGAACGAGTCGCCCGTCACATCGGCGAACTGGATGACCTCGTCCCGCTGGTAGTGGTGGCCGAGCACGAACAGGCGGTCGCCGAGCGCCTCCTTGGCCCTGCGCGCCCGCTCGACCAGCTCGGGGTCGGAGGCGGGCGGCAGCTCGCCGGGGCAGTCGACCCCCTTCTCGCTGTGCGGATCCGCGCCCTGGCCGAGGACGAAGAGCGGCAGCCCAGTCTGGGTGGCCATGGCCATACCCCCTTATCGTCGAAGTGACGACTAATGATGACATACGAAGTGGGGCATTTATTCCGGGGGCGGGGGTGACGGGAATGTGTGGCAGAGGGCCGGTGTTGGTAGCGTCTAAGTAGGACGTCGAAAACAGACAGCCGGTTAGGGAGTCAGCAGATGACGGTTGAGAGCAGCGAGACCACGGCGCAGGGCCTGATCCTGACTGACGCGGCCGCCGCGAAGGTCAAGAGCCTGCTGGAGCAGCAGGGCGAAGAGGGCCTGCAGCTGCGCGTGGCCGTGCAGCCGGGGGGCTGCTCCGGCCTTCGCTACCAGCTCTTCTTCGACGACCGCTCGATGGACGGCGACGTGGTCTCGGACTTCGGCGGCGTCAGCGTGGTCACCGACAGGATGAGCGCCCCCTACCTGATGGGTGCCTCGATCGACTTCGTCGACACGATCGAGAAGCAGGGGTTCACGATCGACAACCCCAACGCCACGGGCTCGTGCGCCTGCGGCGACTCGTTCAACTAGGCGGCACGCCCAGGTCCCGCTCGCCTTTGTGCGTGCGGGGCCTTGGCGTATTCTCGTGTGGCTCTGCTGACAACGAGGAAGAAGAATCCCGTGCGCATTGCCGTCACCGGCTCAATCGCGACCGACCACCTGATGACCTTTCCCGGGAGTTTCGGCGATCAGCTGATCGCCGAGCAACTCGACCGGGTGTCGCTGTCATTCCTGGTCGACGACCTGCAGATCCGCCGCGGCGGTTGCGCGGCGAACATCGCGTTCGGCATGGGCTGTCTCGGCCTGTCGCCCGTGCTGGTGGGCGCCGTCGGCACCGACTTCGCCGACTACCGCTCCTGGCTGGAGCGCCACGGCGTCGACTGCGGCTCCGTGCACATCTCGGAGAACCACCACACCGCCCGGTTCCTGTGCACCACTGACGAGAACCACAACCAGATCGCCTCGTTCTACACGGGCGCGATGGCCGAGGCCCGCCTGATCGAACTCCAGCCGGTCGCCGACCGCGTCGACGGCCTCGACCTGGTGCTGATCAGCCCGAACGACCCCGACGCGATGCTGCGCCACACCGACGAGTGCCGCCAGCGCGGCATCCCGTTCGCCGCCGACCCGTCGCAGCAGCTCGCCCGCATGGGCGACGAGCAGATCCGCGAGCTGGTCGACGGCGCGGCCTATCTCTTCTCCAACGACTACGAGAAGGGGCTCATCGAGCAGAAGACCGGCTGGACCGACGAGGAGGTCCTGCAGCGGGTCGGCGTCCGCGTCACCACGCTCGGCCCCAAGGGCGCCGTCATCGACCGCAGGGGCGAGCCGGCCATCAACGTGGCCCCCGCGCCCGAGCGGGGCAAGGCCGACCCCACCGGCGTCGGCGACGCCTTCCGCGCCGGCTTCCTGTCGGGCCTGGCGTGGGGGCTCCCGCTGGAGCGCTGCGGCCAGATCGGCAACCTGACCGCCACCCACGTGCTGGAGCGCGTCGGCGGCCAGGAGTACGAGCTCGGCCAGCGCGTCTTCCTCGAGCGTTTCGCCGGCGCCTACGGGGCCGAGGCGGCCGACGAGGTCGCGGCCTTCGTCCGCTGCCACCACGCCTGATCGATACCGGGCCTGATAACGGGCCTGACGCCGGGCGGTGTCTGCCCCGCCCGGCGGCGGGGCAGCGATCATCCGCTGGCGTAGACCCGGTGGATGAACTCGGCGAGCTGGGCGTCCGGCAGGTGCATGGCCAGGTCGGCCTCGGTGATCATGCCGATGATGCGGCCGTTGTCGATCACGGGCAGCCGCTTGATCTGGTGCTCCTCCATCCGCGACAGGGCCTCCTCGACGGTCGCGTCGGCCGGCACCCAGACCAGCCCGGTCGTCAGGTCGCCCGCCCGTACCCTGGCGGGATCGTGGCCCTCGGCCACGCACCTGATGACGATGTCGCGGTCGGTGATGATGCCGGTGACCCGGCCCTCGGCGTCGCACACCGGCAGCGCCCCCACGTTGCTGTCGCGCATCATCTGGGCGGCCCGGTCCAGGCTCTCGTGCGCGGGAACGCACTGCGCTCCCGAGTGCATCACGTCACGGGCGGTCTCGTGCGAGTGTCCCTTGGTCATGGTGACTTCCCCCCGAAAGTCGGTTTTTGTCCGAAGAGTTCCTACCCGGGGGGCAAGGGTTAATAGTTCCGTCTCACGTGGATCGCCCAGCCGCCTCCCGGCAGCTCGTACGAGCCCACGTGCCGGTGCGACTTCAACCGGCACCAGGCCGGGACGTCCGTGTAGGCGGCGGGATCGTCGGCCAGGACGGAGACCACCGCGTTGAGCGGAACGTAGTTGATCTGCTCGGCGAGCATGATGATCGGGATCGGGCACTTCTTGCCCAGCGCGTCGATCGTCAGTGCCGGCTGGGTTACCTCGGTCATGCGACTCCTGCGTCCTGACGGATCCTCAGCACCGCCTCGGGCAGCACGGCGAGGAATCTGTCGACCTCCGCCGCGGAAGTGCCCCTGGGCAGCGAGACCCGGACATTCCCATGCGTGAGCACGCCCATCGCCTCCAGAACATGCGATGGACGAAGCGTACTTGCGGTGCACGAACTCCCTGACGATACCGCGAAACCGGCCTTGTCCAGCTCTGTCAGCAGCGCCTCGCCGTCGACGTAGAGGCAGGAGAAGGTCACGATGTGCGGAGCGCGCTCGACGGGATCGCCGATCACCTCCACGTCCGGGACGATCTCCGGCACCGTCCGCCTGATCCGGTCGACGAGCCCGCTGAGCCTCGCCCCTTCCTGGGCCGCCTCCGCCGTCACCGCGCGCAGGGCGGCCGCCGCCGCGACGATGGCGGGGACGTTCTCGAACCCCGGAACCCTGCGGCGCTCGCGCTCGTCCTCCGGCAGGAACGAGCGGAACCGCGTGCCCTTGCGCACGGCCAGCACCCCCACGCCCGCCGGGCCGCCCCACTTGTGCGCGCTGGCCGTCAGCACCGACCAGCCGGGCGGGATCGGCATCCTGCCGGCCGTCTGCGCCGCGTCGACCAGCAGCGGGACGCCGTGCTCCCGGCAGGCCGCGGCGACCTCGGCCACCGGCTGGAGCGTGCCGACCTCGTGGTTGGCCGTCTGCAGGCAGGCCAGGGCCGTGCCCTGCGCCGACACGGCCGCGGCGAAGGCGCCGGCGTCGACCCGGCCGGTCAGGCTCACCCCGATCTTCTCGACGGTGCCGCCGTCGCGTTCGTGCACGTCGGCGGCGTGCAGCACGCTGGAGTGCTCCACCGCGCCGGTGACCAGCCTGTGCCCCGCGCGTCTCCTGCCGTGTAGGGTGCCGAGCACGCCGAGGTGCACCGCCTGCGTGCCCGAAGAGGTGAACGACACCTCGTCAGGGCGCGCGCCGAGCGCCTCGGCCACCTCCGTGCGGGCCTGCTCCAGTAGCAGGTGGGCGCGTCGGGCCTGGCCGTAGAGCCTCGTGGGGTCGGCCCAGCCGGAGTCGATCGCCGTCAGGAGCGCCTCGCGCGCCTGGGGGTGCAGCGGCTCGGTCGAGGCCGCGTCGAAGTACGCCACGTCTCTTATCGTCCCACTTGCGGCACGCCATCAAGGGGGCGCGCGGGAGGGCGGGGTGCCTTCACGCTAGTGTGTCTGCAATCAGCTGTGCATGTTGGAATACGAGCGCCCAGGAGCGAATCCTGGGCTTCATCTGTGGGGTAGGCGATCCGTGAGTCCGACTCGCCGTTCGACGCGGCGTTCGTTGGCCCGGCGCAGGGTGCCGCGCGCCGCCGCTTTGGCGTTGCTGCTGGCCTCTGCCACGGCGTGTGCAAGTGACGTTCCCAAGGCCGATTGGTCTCGTGGCCTCCTTCCGGAGCACGTCACCACCCAGGGCGACGCGATCCAGAGTCTGTGGAACGGGGCCTGGATCGCCGCACTCGCCACGGGTGCCGTAGTCATCGTCCTGATCGTGTGGGCGTGCATCTTCCACGTCAAGCGCAGGGCGCGGGCCGAACTGCCTCCGCAGGTGCGCTACAACCTGCCGATCGAGATCTTCTACACCTTGGTCCCGCTCGTCATGGTGTCGGTGTTCTTCTTCTTCACCGCGCGTGACAGCCGTGACCTCGAGCACCTGTCGGCGAACCCCGACGTGAAGGTCAAGGTCGAGGCGTTCCAGTGGAGCTGGCGTTTCACCACCACGACCAACGGCAAGACGCTGCCGCAGGTCGTCGGCCAGCCGGTGAGCGACTACCACCAGGGCCCCCAGCTGGTCCTGCCCGTAGGCAAGAAGGTGCAGTTCGAGCTCGAGTCGCCCGACGTCATCCACTCCTTCTGGGTGCCGGCGTTCCTGTTCAAGCGCGATGTCATCCCCGGCATCCCCGCGAACAACAAGGGCCGCTACTTCGAGATCACCACGCTCAACAAGCCCGGCGTCTACGCCGGCCGCTGCGCCGAACTGTGCGGAGTCGACCACAGCCGCATGCTGTTCTCGGTGAAGCTCGTTCCGCAGGCTGAGTACGACCAGTACGTTTCCGCACAGGCTGGGAGCCCCCAGTGACCGCCATCCAAGAACCCCTCACGACGACGGCCAGGCCCATGACCAAGGGCCAGGTGATCGCGAAGTGGCTGTCCTCCACTGATCACAAGATCATTGGGCACCTCTATCTGATCACGTCGTTCGCCTTCTTCCTGATCGGCGGCGTCATGGCGCTGATCATGCGGGCTGAGCTGGCCCAGCCGGGGCTCCAGTTCACCAGCAACGAGCAGTTCAACCAGCTGTTCACCATGCACGGCACGATCATGCTGCTGATGTTCGCGACGCCGCTGTTCGCCGGCTTCGCCAACGAACTGATGCCGCTCCAGATCGGCGCCCCCGACGTGGCCTTCCCGCGTCTCAACATGGTCAGCTACTGGCTCTACCTGTTCGGCAGCATCATCGCCGTGTCGGGGTTCTTCACCCCCAACGGCGCGGCCGCCTTCGGCTGGTTCGCCTACACGCCGCTGTCGAGCGCGATCAGCTCGCCGGGCATGGGCGGTGACCTGTGGATCATGGGGCTGGCGCTGTCGGGCCTGGGCACGATCCTCGGCTCCGTCAACTTCATCACCACGATCATCTGCATGCGCGCACCCGGCATGACCATGTTCCGCATGCCGCTGTTCACCTGGAACGTGCTGCTGACCAGCATGCTCGTGCTGATGGCCTTCCCGGTGCTGGCCGCCGCGCTGCTCGCCCTCGAGGCCGACCGCAAGCTCGGCACCCACATCTTCAGCACCGAGACCGGTGGCGCGCTGCTCTGGCAGCACCTGTTCTGGTTCTTCGGGCACCCTGAGGTGTACATCATCGCGCTGCCGTTCTTCGGCATCGTGACCGAGATCCTCCCGGTCTTCAGCCGCAAGCCGATCTTCGGCTACATCAGCCTCGTCGGCGCGACGATCTCGATCGCCGGTCTGTCGATCACGGTCTGGGCGCACCACATGTTCCCGACCGGGCAGGTGTTGCTACCGTTCTTCTCGTTCATGACCTTCCTCATCGCAGTGCCGACAGGTGTGAAGTTCTTCAACTGGGTCGGCACGATGTGGCGAGGGCATCTCACGTTCGAGTCGCCGATGCTGTTCTCGATCGGCTTCCTGATCACCTTCCTCCTGGGCGGTCTGACGGGCGTCATCCTGGCCTCGCCGCCGCTCGACTTCCAGATCAGCGACAGCTACTTCGTCGTCGCGCACTTCCACTACGTGGTCTTCGGCACCGTGGTGTTCGCCATGTTCGCGGGCTTCTACTTCTGGTGGCCCAAGTTCACCGGCAAGATGCTCAACGACAAGCTCGGCAAGGTGCAGTTCTGGCTGCTGTTCATCGGCTTCCACACCACCTTCCTGGTACAGCACTGGCTGGGCGTGCTCGGTTTCCCGCGTCGCTACGCCGACTACAGCGCGGCCGACGGCTTCACCGACCTGAACTTGATCTCGTCGATCGGCGCGTTCGTGCTGGGCCTGTCGGTGCTGCCGTTCGCGTACAACGTCTGGACGACCTGGCGCAACGCGCCGAAGGTCACCGTCGACGACCCCTGGGGGTACGGCGGCTCGCTCGAATGGGCGACCTCCTGCCCGCCGCCGCGGCACAACTTCACCAAGCTGCCGCCCATCCGGTCCGAGCGTCCCGCGTTCGACCTGAAGTACCCGCACGTGTCCGCCAAGGCCGCTCAGGAGGTTGAGGCCTGATGAAGGTTCAGGGTTGGCTGTTCCTGCTGTGCGGCCTGTTCTTCGCCGGAGTCGACATCGCCTACTGGTTCTGGACCAAGGCGGCCACCGGCCACGGTGAGCCGGTCGGCACCACGGCCATGGCCATCTCGGTCGGCTTCGCGTTCATGATCGGCTACTACCTGATGTTCACGGCGCGCCGCATCGGCGCCCAGCCGGAGGACAACAAGCAGGCCGACATCAGCGACGGCGCGGGCGAGATCGGCTTCTTCAGCCCGAGCAGCTGGTGGCCGCTGTTCCTCTGCCTGGCGGCGGCGTTCGCCTTCGCCGGGTTCGTGGTCGGCTTCTGGATGTTCCTGATCGGTCTGTTCGCGGTCATCATGGCCATGATCGGATTTGTCTTCCAGTACTACCGGGGTAACTTCTCCCACTAACGCCGTACTGCCTGAGCGGGTGCCCTCCTGTCCGGAGGTCGCCCGCTTTTTGGCGTTCTTTACCAGGTCGCGGATGTGGCCAATCGATCACCCTGGGTAATAAGGGAGTGAACAGCTCGAACTCGGACTGGGGAGGACTCGTGGGACGAGTCGCTTGTGGATCGGGAGGCCTGCTGCTCTTGGCGCTGCTGACGTCGTGCTCGACGAGCAGCAGCTCCGCGAACGAGACGGGCAAAGTCCCGCTCGCGGACGCATCGGTAACCGTCGCCCCCCTGGACAAGTCCCAGAACGTGCCGACCGACCAGACGGTGGTCGTGGCCGCTCAGGGAGGCACGCTGCGGAGTGTCCGGGTCGAGAGCAAGGCGGGCGGCCTGCGGGGCGTCCTGAGCGCCGACAGGACCCGCTGGCGCAGCAGCCGCACCGCCACCCCCGGCACCACCTATACGATCACCACGGTCGCCGTGAACGCCGACGGCAAGCAGAAGGAGACCACGAGCACGTTCACCACGGTCAAGGCCACCAAGACCTTCGACGTCGAAAGCGTCACGCCCAACAAGGACGACACCGGGCTGACCGTGGGCGTGGGCATGCCCGTCATGATCACCTTCAACCAGCCGATCACCGACCGCGTCTCCGTCGAGCGCAACCTGTCCGTCAGCAGCTCCAAGCCGGTCCAGGGCGCCTGGCACTGGTTCGACGACCGCCACGTCGACTTCCGGCCGCAGCAGTACTGGCCCGCCCACACCGACGTCCGCGTGGACGCCCGGCTGGCGGGCGTGCGCGGCGGCGAAGGGCTGTACGGCAAGCGCGACCTCGCGCTCAAGTTCAAGATCGGACGCTCCCAGATCACCAGGGGCAGCACCAACGAGCACGTCCTGACGGTCAAGCGCGACGGCAAGACGGTCCGCACGATGCCGATGAGCGCGGGCCAGGGAGGCGAGTGGAAGTACTACACGACGTCCGGCATCCACCTGGCGATGTCCAGGGAGCCCGTGACCGTGATGGTCTCGCCGGGGATCGGGCCGGGCTCGCCCGGGTACTACCAGCTGACGGTGTACAACACCGTCCGCATCTCCAACAGCGGCGAGTACGTCCACAGCGCGCCCTGGTCGGTGGGGTCGCAGGGCAACTCCAACGTCAGCCACGGGTGCGTGAACGTCAGCCCGGAGAACGCGGCGTGGTTCATCGAGAACACGCTGATCGGGGACCCGATCATCATCACCGGCTCGCCCAGGAAGCTGGAGCCCACCAACGGGTGGGGGCACTGGCAGGAGAGCTGGAAGGAGTGGCTCAAGTGGAGCTCGCTCAAGGCCGCTTCCACCGACGACCTCTGACCGGCCGGCGGACGGCGACCGACGTCCTGTAACCGGCTCGCGACCGGCGGGGCTTCGGTCTACCGCCTCATGATCGACCGCCAAGCGGCCGGGCCGCGGGCCGTGTCGGCTGCCCTGCCCTGCCTGCCTGCCGGCGGCGGGGCGGGGTGGCGCGGCGGGGTCAGACGTTCGGCACCATCTTCTGGATGCTGAACAACGCCTGGCCCTCGGTCCACTGGAACCTCTACGACTACTACTTCAAGCCCGGCGGCGGCTA
>NZ_JBEXUP010000150.1:0-20908 GCF_040614375.1 Nonomuraea sp. NPDC005983 | reverse complement strand
GCCACGGCCTGCCGCCGGTCGCCGTCGTCGGCTTCGCGCTGGCCGCGCTCTGCGGTGGCGTCCTGCTGGCCAGGACCGGCGTCCGGTTCCGCCGCGTCCAGCAGGCCCTGCACGGCGGCCGGCCCCTCGACCACGGACTGGACGTGATCTTCGCCTGGCTGGGCACGCTCGCCGTCGTCGCCGGGGCTGTCACGTTCGTCATCGCCGTTGGGTGACCCCGGGTTGCAAGGGAGCGAAGGGGAGGCGGACACTCGAGGTAGGGGGGTGGCCTCATGGAAGAAGAGCGCAGGAAACTGCCCTTCGAGTGCCGCAGCTGCTGGCACGTCTGGGAGGAGGAGTACCTCGTCCGCCGTGGCGACGACCGCCACGAGAGCGAGGTCTGGATACGAGAGGGCGTGCAGGTGCCCCCGCCGTCGCAGGGCACGATCTGCCCGCGGTGCGGATGCCAGCAGGCGACGACCTTCCCCGACGGCTATCTCAGCCGCCATCCCGAGCTGATCCCGCCTGCCGAGCCCCCCGTGCCCGACGCGACCCCGCTGCTGAGCCCGGTCCGTCGGCCGCTGTATTGACGGCAGCCTTAACCCCCCAACATTACAGTTGGTGAGTCTTTCGTAGCCCTGAGTGTCATAAGTCCCGACTTGTAGGGTCAATGCGGCGGGAGGACACTCGTGTCGGATGGCGGTCCCTGACCGGGGGTGGGTGGTCCTCGTGCGTGACGGGTTCGAAACCCGCAAGACATGGCCCTTCGAGTGCCTGCGTTGCCTGCACGTCTGGGAGGAGGAGTACGTCGTCAGACACCTCATGGACGACTACGGCAACGAGGTCGAGATCTGGCTACAGTCCGGTGTTCCGGTACAGCCGCCCTGGTCGGGGGCGTCCTGCCCCGGCTGCGGCGCGTACCATGTCACCTCGTTCCCGTCCGGTTACCTCTCGCGGCATCCGGAGCTCATGGCCGCGCCGGAACCGGAGCCCGTCGCGCGGCCACGTCCCGCGCCCGCGCCGCCCGCCGTGGAGAGGCGGGCGCCCGCGCCGCGGACGCCCCTCCCCATGCGGGTCCTGGTCGCGATCGGCGTGCCGATCGTGGTCTTCGTCGCCTACGAGCTGTACGAGGGCCTGAAGACCGTCGCGCACCCGCACTAGCTCAGGCTCTCCAGCCAGGCACGGTGCAGCCCGGCGAAGCGGCCCGACGCGGCGATGAGCTGGTCGGGCCGGCCGTCCTCGACGATCTCGCCGCGCTCCATGACGAGCACCCGGTCGGCGATCTCCACCGTCGACAGGCGGTGCGCGATGATCAGCGCGGTGCGGTCGGCCAGGATGGTGCGCAGCGCCCGCTGCACCAGGCGCTCGCTGGGCACGTCCAGGCTGGACGTCGCCTCGTCCAGGATCAGCACGGCCGGGTCGGCCAGGAACGCCCTGGCGAACGCGACGAGCTGCCGCTGCCCGGCCGACATGCGGCCGCCGCGCTTGCCCACCTCGGTGTCGTAGCCGTCGGGCAGCGCCGAGATGAAGTCGTGCGCGCCGATCGCCTTGGCGGCCTCCTGCACCTGCTTGTCGGTGGCCTCGGGACGGCCGAACCTGATGTTGTCGGCGACCGTGCCGCTGAACAGGAAGTTCTCCTGCGTCACCATGACCACGGCCGCGCGCAGCGTGGTCTCGTCCAGCTCGGTCAGGTCCACGCCGTCGAGCAGGACCCTGCCCGCCGTCGGGTCGTAGAAGCGGGAGATCAGCTTGGCCAGCGTCGTCTTGCCCGCGCCCGTCGCGCCCACCAGCGCCACGCTCTGGCCCGCCGGGACGGTCAGGTCGAGACCGGGCAGGATCGGCCGCTCCTCGACGTAGGCGAACCGGACGCCCTCGAAGCGCAGCCTGCCGCGCGGCGCCTCCAGCGCGCGCGGCTCGCGCGGCTCCGGCACCGACGGCTCCTCCTCCAGCACTCCTGACAGCTTCTCCAGCGCGGCGCCCGCCGACTGGAGCGTGTTGTAGAACTGGCTGATCTCCTGCATCGGCTCGTAGAACTGGCGCAGGTAGAGCAGGAACGCGGTCAGCACGCCGACCGTGACCTCGCCGTGCAGGGCCAGGTAGCCGCCGTAGAGCAGCACGCCCGCGACGGTCACGTTGCCGATCAGCTTGATCCCCGGCATGAACACCGCGATCAGCTTCATGCTGCTCGCGTTGGCGCCCCGGTAGTCGTCGTTGAGCTGCTCGAAGATCTCCTGGTTGCGCGGCTCCCTGCGGAACGCCTGGACCGCGCGGATGCCGGTCATCGACTCCACGAAGTGCACGATGACCAGCGCCACCGTCTCGCGGGTGCGCCGGTAGACGATCGCCGACTGGCGCCGGAACCACCGGGTGAACAGCAGCAGCAACGGCAGCGGGATCAGCGCCACCAGGCCGAGGTGCACGTCCAGCACCAGAAGCAGCGCGGCCGTGCCGAACAGCGTGAGCACCGCGGTGACCAGCCCGTCGAAGCCCGACTGGAGCAGTTCGGCGATGGCCTCGATGTCGGAGGTCAGCCGGGAGATGACCCGGCCCGAGGTGTACTTCTCGTGGAAGCTCAGCGACAGCCGCTGGAAGTGGTCGAACACCCTGCGGCGCAGCTCCAGCAGGATGTCCTGGCCGATCCGGCCGGACAGCTGCAGGAACGCCTGCCGGGTGAGCGCCTGCGTGGCCGCCGCGGCGAAGATCACCCCGACCACGGTCAGCAGCGTGCCGGGCCCGGTGCCCTTCAGCATCGGCGGGATGCCCGCGTCGATGCCCACCTTCACCAGGTAGGGGATCGCCAGGCCCGCCAGGTTCGACACGATGATGATCGCGGTGAGCAGCGCGATGGCCTTGCGGTGCGGAGTGAGCAGGTTGCCGAGCAGCCGACGGGAACGTTCCCGCAGCAGTAAAGACACCTTCTCGGACAGCTCGTCCTGGTCCTCCGAGGCGACGCCCCGCCAGTCGGTGGTGCTGGTGGTCGTCGTGGTCATGCCAGTGCCCCTTCCGACGGGTCGAGGTCGGCGTCCTGCGCCAGCAGCTCGCGGTACTCGGGCACCTCGGCCAGCAGCTCGTTGTGCCTGCCGACGTGCGTGATCGTGCCGTTGCGCAGCAGCGCCACCTTGTCGGCCAGCAGCACGGTGGACGCGCGGTGCGCCACCACGATGCCGGTCGCCTCGCGCAGCACGTGCCGCAGCGCCTCTTCCACCAGCGCCTCGGTCTCGACGTCCAGCGCGGACAGCGTGTCGTCGAGCACCAGGATCCGCGGCCTGCTGAGCACGGCGCGCGCCAGCGCCAGCCGCTGGCGCTGGCCGCCCGACAGGGACATGCCCTGCTCGCCGATGCGGGTGTCGAGTCCCCACGGCAGGTCGTAGACGAACATCGCCTGCGCGGTCTGGATGGCCGCGGCCAGCTCCTCCTCGGTGGCGTCGCGACGGCCCAGCGTGAGGTTCTCGCGCACGCTCATCGAGAACAGCGTCGGCTCCTCGAACGCCGTCGCCACCACCTCGCGCAACGAGGGCAGCGTCAGGTCGCGCACGTCGTGCCCGTCGATCGTGACCCGGCCCGCGGTCGCGTCGACCAGCCGGGGCACCATGGCGGTCAGCGTCGTCTTGCCCGACCCGGTGGCGCCCACGATGGCGACCGTCTCGCCGGGGCGCACGTCCAGCCACAGGTCCTGCAGGACCGGCTGGTCGGCGCCGGGGAAGCGGAACTCCACCCCCTCGAACCGGAGGTGTCCGCGCGGGTCGTCGATGGTCTGCGTGCCGCCCTGGACAGCCGGGACGGTGTCCATCACCTCCATGACCCGGTCGGCCGAGGTCATCGCCTCCTGGGCCATGGCCAGGATGTAGCCGAGGCTCGCGATCGGCCAGACGAGCTGGAGCATCAGCGTGGTGAACGCCACCAGCGTGCCGAGCGTCAGCGACCCCGAGCCGACGGCCAGCGCGCCGAGCAGCAGCACCAGGGCGAGCGTGAAGTTCGGGATCACCTCCAGGAAGGTGAAGAACCGCGCCGACAGCCGCACCTTGTCCATGGAGGTCCGGTAGACCTTGAGCGCGGCGTCGTCGTAGCGGTCGTAGACGTGGTGACGGCGGCCGAACGCCTTGATCGTCCTGATGCCGATCGCCGACTCCTCGACGAACGTGGCGAGGTCGCCCTGCTCGTCCTGGACCTGGCGGGAGATCTTGATGTAGCGCTTCTCGAAGCGCAGCGAGACCAGCACGATCGGCACAGCCGACGCGGCGACCAGCAGCCCGAGCGGCCAGTACATGTTCAGCAGCAGCACGGTCACCGTGATGAGCTGGATGATGTTCATGACCAGGAAGAGCATGCCGAAGCCGAGGAAGCGGCGGATCGTCGACAGGTCGGTGGTGGCACGGGAAAGCAGCTGCCCCGACTGCCACTCGTTGTGGAAGCCCATGGGCAGGCGCTGCAGCTTCTCGTACAGGTCGTCGCGGATCTCGGTTTCGAGCCCGAGCACGGGCCCGATCTGCGACCACCGGCGGAAGAAGATCAGCAGCGCCTCGAGTACGCCGACGCCCAGGGCGATCAGCCCGAGGGGGAGCAGCGCGCCGGAGTCGCCGTGGAACACGGGCCCGTCGACGACCTCCTTCCCGACGAGGGGGAGCGCGATGCTGGCGCCGATACCGATGATCGCGGCGAGCCAGATGAGGACCAGCTTGGTCACGTGGGGGCGGAGGTAGGACTTCATCCGCCACAGGGAGTTGGAGGAGAGCAGGGGACGGCGAGGTGAACGCGTATCGGGAGGCATCCCAACCAGGTTAGTAGGGGGTTCAACTGATTTCCTGGGCCGACACACGACTCGCACCTGGAGGGGACGAGCCCCTGCGACCTACGGTGTGGGGGTGACGCACGCCTCGCTCGCCGCCTGCACGCTGATCCTGCTGGACGGCGCCACCACGGGCTAGCCGCCCCCCTGCTCACCGGCCTCCCCGGCGAGCTCGGCCGGCCAGCCGGCGCGGTCGACCCTGAAGCTCTGACCCTCCAGCATCTTCAGCAGCCGGTCGGCGGGCAGCTTGTGCCGGTCGGCGGCGAGCTGGGTGTACACCACGTCGAGATAGCCCTCGCTGGGGCTCATGGCCAGGGCGCGCTCGTACAGGCGCAGCCGTTGCTCCGGATCCCGGACGGGCGAGAACAGGAGGGTGAGCAGCGCGCCCACCTCCCCGTAGTAGCCGGGATCCGCGCCCAGCTCCGTCGCGTAGGGGAGCAGGCCCACGAAGAGGCGGCCGAGCGAGCTGTCGTCGCGGAAGGAGATCTCCCGCAGGAGCGGGCCGAGCGGGCTGTCGGCGGGAACGGCCACGTCGTAGTCGGCGGCCTCGGCCTGCGACTCCGGCCAGGTGAGGAAGGCGAGCCCGGCGACGTTGAAGTCCTCGCCCCGGTCCAGGCTCACCTCCATCCGCCGGACGCCGTCCTCCAGGAAGTGACGTACCCGGACGGTGGCGGTCAGGCTCTCCCATCCGGCCCTGCCCAGCTGGGAGTGCCAGAGGCGGGCGATCCTGCGCCAGTTCTCGTTCGCCGCGCCCGCGTCGGCCGGGGTGAACAGGTCCGTCCCCGGCAGCGGCCCGTCGGCCGTGAGCAGGCACAGCAGCAGCAGGTTCCCGCTGTAGGCGGCGTACCGGGCAGGCACCCCCTGCGGCACCGGCTCGTACCCGTCGTACGGCGAACCGGGGCGGGGCCGCTGCGAGGCGGCGAACAGCTCGCGCAGGCGCCGGTTCAGCAGCGCGCGCCCGTCGCCCGGGACGCGCCGGCCGACGAGGGAGCGCAGGAAGCGCATGACCGGCCCGCGCACGGTGAGGACGGCGAAGGACAGCAGCGCGTGCAGGAACGAGTCGTCGGGAGCCGTCGGGCGGTTGCGGGACGCGGCGAAGGCCAGCTCCTGCGCGAGGTCCACCAGCTCCCGGGCCAGCAGCCTGGCCACCAGGTACTCGCCGAACGTCGCGTGCAGGAACTCGTAGGTCCGCAGCCGCTGCTGGTCGCGGAGCGCCTGCGTCCTGTGCACGAAGAAGAAGCCGCCGATCACCTCCTCGGCCCGCGTCAGCCTGCGGCGGAAACCGTAGGGCTCGCCGGTCTGGGAGCGCGGGCCGAACAGCGCGCGCAGGTCGGCCTCCAGGTCGTCCTCCGCGACCCACTGCCGGCCCCGGTTGATCATCGCGAACGCGGTCGCCGAGAGCAGCAGCAGCTCGTCCTCGACGGCCCGCGACAGGTCGGCGTCGGAGAGCGGCTCGCCGGCCTTGCGCACCTCGCGTCCAGCGAAACCGGCGAGCAGCCGCTCGTACAGCCCGGTCTCGTCGAGCCGCCCCCTGCCCAGGCGCAGCGCGTTGGAGTCGGCGTCGTACAGCGCCAGCATCAGCAGCAGCAGCGGCTGCCCGGCCAGCTCCGGCACGGCCAGGACGTCCTCCACCGCCAGCGGCAGCAGCCCCCTGCCCGCGAAGTACGCCCGGTTGCCCTCGTTCCAGGTCGCGGTCCACTGGCGCACCTGGCCCTCGTCGAACGGCTCCAGACGCAGCACCGGCGACTCGCGCGGCACCCGCGCCCGGTCCGCCACCGCGCTGCGGCTGGTGACGATCACCGCCAGTGCCCGGCCGCGATCGGCCTGGCGGCGCTGGAACTGGGCGACCCGTTCCAGGTAGTCGACCTGGCTGACGCCGGTCGCCTGGAGCAGCTCGTCGAACCCGTCGAGCATGACGACGGGCAGGGCGCCGCCGGCTGCGTGCACCAGGTCCGGCCAGGACATCGTCTCGTCCAGGGCGTCCCTGATGGCGTGCTCGATCTGGGCGAGGACGTCGCTGTCGGCCGGGACGCCGCGCAGTTCGACCCTGACGGGCAGGAACTCGCCGGCGGGCAGCCGGGCGGCGAGCATCCTGGTCAGCACCGACTTGCCCGCGCCCGGCTGGCCGAGCACGAGCAGCGGCGCGTCCACCGCCTGCGGCAGCGTGAGGTGCCCTGACAGGAACCCGGTCAGGTCGTCGCGGCGGGGCAGCACCTCCCACGAGCGCTCGTCCGCCGGCCGCCGGTCCCGGTCGCCGGGCAGGACGCGGAAGCTCGGCGTGACGTACCCGTCGCGCAGGAGGGGGATGGTCATGCCCGCGGGGACGTCGGCGGCGGAGACGATCGGCCGGTCCAGCGCCGCCTGGTTCGCCAGCACCAGCGCCCGCAGCCTGTCGGACGGCCGGCGGCCCGAGCCGAGCTCGGCGAGCAGGTCCGCCATCCCGCGCCGGATCTCGGCCCTGGTGGCCTGGTGCTCGATGAGGTCCGACCAGCAGGCGACCTCGGGAAAGTCGGCGACGAGCTGCCGGAACAGCTCCTCGTAGCGCCGGCAGGCCCTGGCGGGCAGCACGGTGTGCAGCGTGTCGCGTACCTGCTGCCGCCGCCTGTCATCCCATTCGTCCCAGCAGCTCAGCCCGCGGACCAGGGTCTCCAGGTGGTAGGAGAAGCCCTGGTAGCGCGCTGACAGCGAGACGAGCAGCTCCTCGCGGGGCAGTTGCGGGGCGGGCACCGGCAGCTCGGCCGCGAGCAGCCAGTCGACCTGGCTCGCCGCGCCCTCCGGCCGCACCAGCCGGTCCTGGTCGGCCCGGCTCAGCTTCGGGACGACGTCCAGGCCGGCCAGCGCCTCGAAGTACGCGTTGATCACCACGACGGCGTGCGCCGCGACCAGCCGTTCCGTCCGGTCGTAGCGGGACAGGCCCTTCACCTTGTCACGCAGCGCCCGGATCAGGCCGTCGCCCAGCTTGACCGCCTCGCCGCGGGCGTCGAACAGGTCGATCGCGCCCAGCCCGAACAGCGCCACCGACGAGGCCTTGTCGAGGACTCCGGTGAGGGCGCTCTCGCCTCCCAGCAGGACGACGGCATCGCGGTAGCTCAGCTTCCGGCGCAATGGGGGCTCCCGGGAAGATCGGCACCTTTCTCTCGGATCGTAGCCGCGCGGCCGGTGATCAGGAGGCTCCGAGGGTGATGGTGTCGGCCACCTCGGCGTGCCGTTCCGCCTCCTCCTCGGCGAAGCGGGCCTCGTCGAGCTTGTCGGCGATCTCCTCGTCCTGCTTCATGAGGGCCTCCAGCGACTGGCCCGCCATCTCCAGGACCCCCATCTCCGCGTACGCCTGCTGCAGGCGCGGGCTCCACAGGCCGATGTCCTTCACGCACGGGACGATCCGGCTGAACAGCAGCGAGCGGAACAGTCTGAGGTACTCCGAGTTGTCGGTCGCCCGCATCGCCTCGTCCACCTCGGACTTCGACAGGCCCAGGTTCTCCCACGTCTCCCTGCCACGCAGCCTGTCACGCATGAGGTAGCAGCCCTCGATGACGAAGTCCTCGCGCTCGCGCAGCTCCGACTCCGACAGGTCCCGGTAGTAGTCGCGCAGCGCCATCCGGCCGAAGGCGACGTGCCTGGCCTCGTCCTGCATGACGTACGCGAGGATCTGCTTGGGCAGGGGCTTGGTGGTGATGTCGCGCATCACGCCGAAGGCCGCCAGCGCCAGGCCCTCGATGAGCACCTGCATCCCGAGGTAGGGCATGTCCCAGCGGGAGTCGCTCAGCGTGGAGTCCAGCAGCGCCTTCAGGTGCTCGTTGATGGGGTAGGCCAGGCCGACCTTCTCCTGGAGGAAGCGGGCGTAGGTCTCGGCGTGGCGGGCCTCGTCCATGGTCTGGGTGGCCGCGTAGAACTTGGAGTCCAGGTCGGGGACCGACTCGACGATCTTGGCGGAGCAGATCATCGCGCCCTGCTCGCCGTGCAGGAACTGGGAGAACTGCCAGGCCGCGCCGTGCAGCCTGACGTCCTGGCGGGTCTTTTCGTCCATCCGCTCCCAGAGCGGCGTGCCGTGGATGGCGATCGTGTCGTCAGGGACGCCGAGGACGTTGTAGGGATCGACGTCCAGGTCCCAGTCGATGCGCTTGGTCGAGTCCCACTGCTTGTCCTTGCCCTTCTGGTAGAGGGCCAGCATGCGATCCCTGCCGTCGTCGTACTCCCAGGTGAACCGGCTCGCGCCGGCCATGTCCACGTTCCAGGTCGAGAGGCCGGCGGGGATGGTGTACAGCTCGTGCGTCGACATGGTGCCTCCGGGGGATTACGTACACCGTACGTCCACTTCGAGGCTTGCACGTACGGTGTACGCCAGTCAATAGAATGAGCTATGCCCACCGAGCCGTTGTCTCGCGCGCGCATCGTCGCCGCCGCGATCGACCTCATCGAGCGTGAGGGCGCCGACGCGGTCTCCATGCGGCGCATCGCAGCCGAGCTCGGAGTCGGCGCGATGTCCCTGTACAACCACGTGCCCAACAAGGACGCCCTGCTCAGCGGCGTCGCCGAGGCCGTGCTGAGCGAGATCGAGTTCACCGACGACCCCGACGCCGACTGGACCGACAGGGTGCGGGCGCAGGCCCGCGCGTTCCGGCAGATCGCGCACGGTTATCCGCGCTGCACGATGCTGGTGGTCAGCCGCCAGCTCCGGTCGAACGCGGGGCTGCTGCCGGTCGAGCGGGCGCTGGCCACGCTGCGCAGCGCCGGCTTCGACGGGGTCGACGCGGTCAGGGTGCTGCGGATGTTCATCGCCTTCATCGTCGGGTCGCTGCTGCGCGAGGTCGGCGTGACGCCCGCGTTCGCGCCGGCGCGCCACCCGATGGTCAGCCCCGAGGACGTCGATCCCGCGCTGTTCCCCGAGGTGAGCGCGCTCGCCCCGCTGCTGGGCAGCTGCGATCACGAGGTGGACTTCGAGTTCGGCGTCGAACTGCTCATCCAGGCCATCGCCGCCCTCCAGCAACGGAAGGAGGGCACCCGGTAGCCCCGGGCGCCCTCCTGTCACAGCCGTTCCTTCCCCTGAACGGCTGCTAGTACCAGTTGTGCGATCTGAAGTGCCCCCATGCGCCGCATGGCCGGCCGTACCTGCCCTTGATGTAGGACAGGCCCCAGCGGATCTGGGTCTCCGGGTTCGACCGCCAGTCACGGCCCGCTCCCCGCATCTTTCCTCCGGGGAGCGCCTGCGGGATTCCGTAGGCGCCTGACGAGCTGTTGTACGCGCGGTGGTTCCAGTTACTCTCCCTGGTCCACAGGTTGTCCAGGCAGCGGAACTCCTCGTACGACCAGGCCCGCTGGACCACTTGGTCCAGCGCGAACCCCTTGTTCCTGTCCGCCGGCCGCAGCACGGGCCTCGGCTTGGCCGAGGTCTTCCAGGTGCCGAGCTGCACCGGGACCTGCCAGTAGCTCTGGTGGATCCCGGGCTTGGCCTCGGCCCAGGCGACGGTCGCGCTCCCGTCGATAGCCGTGAACGTCGTCACGGCGACGAGGGCGCTGCGCAGAACGCGTTTGCTGTCCAATTCGATCCTTGCTGTCAGGTCGCGTGCGGACGGGCGCCGCTGCTTGTCAGCGCCCTGCCGGTCCGCGTCCGTGGCTCGAACGCGGAGGGTCCGCGCGGCCACACCGGGATCTTGCTCCGCCCGATCGTGCTGGACGGCCCGGAGGGCTCCACGACGTGTCCTCTAGCCGGTTTCTATTACGCTCCGTCATGTTCGATCACACGCTGTGACGGGCGACAGACAGGTGTTTGTGTGGTCATTGCCGAAGAATGGGGTCCTCGCAGGGCCCGCGTTGCGCGGCCCGGCGGCCCGATGGTCCGGCCTTTGGGGGAAACGGGCGTGAGCCTGGGGCGGGGGCCGGTCAGTACCAGTGGTGCGACTGGAAATGTGCCCAGGCGCCGCACGGCGTTGCGTATCTGCCCTTGATGTAGGCGAGGCCCCAGGCGATCTGCGTCCTGGGATTGGTGCGCCAGTCGCGGCCGGAGGAGGACATCTTGTGCCCTGGCAGCGCCTGCGGGATGCCGTAGGCGCCCGAGCCGCTGCCGGCCCGGCGATTCGATCGTTAGCAAAGATCACGATTTATGGATGTTCAGGGGATATGCCGGGAAAATGTGGACTGCGTCTCACTTTTTGGGCGGGAGGTGTTCTGTAGGGTCGGCTCATGAGCCTTCGTGACATCCCGCTCCGCACGCTTGCCGACGCCCCCACGACCCTCGCCGAACTCGCCGGCGACAAGGCCGTGCTCATCGTCAACGTGGCCTCCAGGTGCGGCCTGACCCCGCAGTACACCGGCCTCGTCAAGCTCCAGGAGGAGTACGGGCCGCGCGGCTTCACCGTCGTGGGCCTGCCGTGCAACCAGTTCATGGGCCAGGAGCCGGGCACCGCCGAGGAGATCCAGGGGTTCTGCTCGACGACGTACGGCGTCGACTTCCCGCTCCTGGAGAAGTCCGACGTCAACGGCCCCGACAGGCACCCCCTCTACGACGAGCTGACGCAGACGACGGACGCCGACGGCCAGGCGGGCGACGTCCAGTGGAACTTCGAGAAGTTCCTGGTGGCGAGGGACGGCACGGTCGCCGCCCGCTTCCGCCCCGCCACCACCCCCGAGGACCCGGCCGTCACCTCCGCCATCGAGAAGCTCCTGTAGGCGACTGCCGCCACCCGAAGACGACCGCCGAGGCCCGGACGGCCTTGGCGGGACTCAGTGGCGGGGCCCGCAGCTGCCGCGGACGATCAGCTCCGTCGGAAGGACGACGCTGCGGGGCCGCCTGCCGCCCGCGCGCAGCACCAGCTCCGCCGCGCGGTAACCGATGTCGCGGCCGGGCTGTGCGATCACGGTGAGCGGCGGGGAGCACAGCTCGGCCCACGGCACGTCGTCGTACATGACGAGCGACACGTCCCGCGGGACCCGGAGGTCGAGCTCCCTCGCCGCCAGCACCGCCGCCTCGCCCAGCACGTTGCCGCCCGCGACCACCGCCGTCAGGTCGGGGCGGCTCTGGAACAGGCCGGACGCGGCCGCGTAGGCCGAGTCGCGGCTGCCCGTGGCGAACACGACGAGCTCCTCGTCGACGGGCGCCCCGACAGCCTCGCGGAACGCCGCCACCCGCCGGTCGTGGCCGGGGCCTCCCAGGTACGCGATCCGCCGGTGCCCGAGGCCCCGGAGGTAGCGCACCGCCGTACGGATGCCCGTCCTGTCATCGGCCAGCACGGACGGCACGTCGAGCATCCGCGACGCCGAAGCGCCGGACGCCTCCTGCGGCCGGGAGGTAGGCCCGCCCGCGGCGTCCTGCGGCCCGATGCCGGAGGCGGGGGAGAGGCCGTCGAGCAGCATGAGGTCGGCGATGGCCGCGTTCTCCACGCCTCCGGACCACACGCCTCCGGGCCGCGTGTCGCCCGGGGCGTGCGGTGGTGTGTCCATGGTCGGGAGGCGGTCGGCGAAGACGACCGTCATGCCCGCCTTGATCGCCGGCCGCCAGGTGTCGGTGTCGCCCGCCGGGACCGCGATCACCCGGTCGACGCTCTGCTCCAGCAGCATGCCGATCAGCTCGGCCTCCTGCTCGGGGTCGTCGCCGGTCGAGCCGAGCACCACCGGCTCGCCCGCCGACCGCGCGCACGCCAGCACCCCCTCGGCGAGCTGCCCGTAGAAGGTGTCGGTGAGGTCGGGGACGAGCAGGCCGATGCCGCCGGTGCGGCGCTGGCGCAGGTTGCGTCCGAGCGCGCTGGGCCGGTAGTCGAGCTGGGCGGCGACGGCCAGCACCCGCTCTCGGGTCTGGGGGCTGGCCGAGCCGCCGGACAGCACCCTGGACACGGTGGCGACACCGACTCCGGCCGCCTCCGCCACGTCCTTGATGGTCGCTCGCCGAGATTCCATGGAAACGATTCCATCATGCTTTCCGTGACACTGGAACCCCGATGACCCGACAGAGGCTGGTCACACGGGAAGTCTTGACACTCATATCCGTTTCGGGTGAGATGCTTGAAAACGTATCCACGTAAGTGGAAAACTCCGCACAACATCCGGGCCACCCCCTGGAGCGCGAAGGACTGTCATGGCATCCATCGTTCTGACCAATGTCGACAAGATCTACGCCGGTGGCGTAAAAGCCGTGGACGGCCTCAACCTTGAGATCAAGGATGGGGAGTTCATGGTGCTGGTCGGCCCGTCCGGTTGCGGTAAGTCGACCGCGCTCCGGATGATCGCCGGCCTGGAGGACATCAGCGGCGGCGAGATCTCGATCGGCGACAAGGTGGTCAACCACCTGCCGCCGAAGGACCGCGACATCGCGATGGTCTTCCAGAACTACGCGCTCTACCCGCACATGACGGTCGAGGAGAACCTCGCCTTCGGCCTCAAGCTCCGCAAGATGCCCAAGCCGGAGATCCAGAAGCGCGTCCAGGAAGCCGCCAAGATGCTGGGCCTGGAGACCTACCTCAAGCGCAAGCCGGCCGCCCTCTCCGGTGGTCAGCGCCAGCGTGTCGCCATGGGCCGCGCGATCGTCCGCGAGCCGCAGGCGTTCCTCATGGACGAGCCGCTGTCGAACCTCGACGCCAAGCTGCGCGTCTCGATGCGCGCCTCGCTCAACACGCTGCACGAGCGCCTCGGCGTCACCACCGTCTACGTCACGCACGACCAGGTCGAGGCCATGACGCTGGGCGACCGCGTCTGCGTCCTTCGTGACGGCATCCTGCAGCAGGTCGACACGCCGCAGAACCTGTTCGACAAGCCGGTCAACCTGTTCGTCGCCGGGTTCATGGGCTCGCCGTCCATGAACTTCGTCACCGCCGAGCTGGTCCGTGACGGCGACGGCCCCGCCGTCACCTTCGCCGGGATCAGGCTGCCGATCGCCGAGACGACCTTCTCCGACAGGCCGGGCCTTGACCAGTACATCGGCAAGAAGGTCATCCTCGGCATCCGCCCGTCGGACTTCGAGGACGCCACGTCTGCTGGCAACCACGCCAACGGCTGGGCCACGCTGCCCGTCAAGGCGGAGGTCACCGAGGAGCTGGGCTCCGAGATCAACGTGCTGTTCCTGATCGACGCCCCGCCGGTCGAGCACAAGGACACCGTCGCCGCCGCCGACCAGGGCGACGACGACGAGGCCGCGCTGCCGCTCGTGGGCGACAAGTCGCTGTGGACGGCGCGCGTCAACGCCCGCAGCCACGTCCGTCCGGGCCAGAACATCGACCTGGTGGTCGACACGCACAACGTGCACTTCTTCGACACGGACTCCGGCCTGGCCATCGGGCACGAGGCGAACAGCGGGCGCTGAGCCTCCGAATCCCGGCCGTGAGCCCGCTCACGGCCGCCCGGGCCCCCACCGCGACCCCCTCCCGCGGCGGGGGCCCGTCCTTTCGCGCTCGTGGACGACCCCGCCTCGAGGGTTTTCAGCGGCCGATGCGTGCGGAGATCCGGCCTGCCAGGCCGCGCGGCACCAGCCTGCCCAGCGCGACGATCGCCTTGTAACGGGCGTCGGGGATCGACACCCGCTTGCCCAGCGCCAGGTCGCGCATCGCCTCGTTCACCACGTTGTCGGCCTTCAGCCAGAGGAATCCGGGGATGCCCGACACGTCCATCGAGGCGCGCTGGTGGAACTCGGTCCGCACGAAACCGGGGCAGAGCGCCATCACCTTGACGCGCGGGTTCCCCACCTCCGCCGCGGCGGACTCGCTGAAGTTGACCACCCACGCTTTGGAGGCGCTGTAGGTGCCGCGCGTGAAGAACGCGGCGACGGACGCCACGTTGATGACCGCGCCTCTGTCACGCTCCTTCATCCCGGGCAGCGCGGCCAGGGTCAGCCGCAGCACGGCCTCGCAGTGCACCTTCAGCATGCGGACCTCGTCCTCGACCGGCACCCCAAGGAAGGGGCCTGGATGGCCGAAGCCCGCGTTGTTGACGAGCAGGTCCACGCCGTCGCGCAGACGCGACTCGGCACGTGACAGCCCCTCGTCGGTGGCCAGGTCGGCGGCCAGCACCTCGACGCTCACGCCGTACCTCAGCTTGAGCTGACCGGCGACGTCGGCGAGCCTGGCCTCGTCACGAGCCACCAGTACCAGGGTGAAGCCGTCACCGGCCAGGCGCCGGGCGAAGGCGGCGCCGATGCCGGCGGTCGCGCCCGTGATCATTGCGGTAGGCATGACCAGCACCCTAGCCGCTCACGCCCCAAGGGATTCACGCGCGGCGGCCCCGGCGTTCCCTCAGCCCTTGATCGCCTCGGCGAGCTGGTCGATGAACTCCTGCTCCGCCCCGGAGACTCCCCTGGAGCTGTTGGAGACCTCGACGGCGATATCCATCAACCACTGCCCGTAGGCGTGCACGTCGTCCTCGGTGCCCTTGCCGCGCACCAGGGCGATGGCCGCTGGGGCGCTGGCGAGCGCGTCCGCGACCGCCTCGTCCCGGGCTGAGCCGACCGCCTCGCCCTTCGGGGTGCGGGCCGCGAGCGCCTTGACGAGGTCGTTGTCGCGCTGCTCGGCCTCCACGAGTGCCTTGCCGCCGGCGTACAGCTCCTTGGCCGTCCCGATGACGCCGTCGTCCTCGGCCAGTACCGCCGCCCACGCCACCTGTCGGGGCAGGTGCAGCAGTTGGTTCAGCTCGTCCTCGGAGAATGCCGACTGGTCAGTCATGTCCCTGCTTTCTGCGTGTGAAGCTGCAAGCTCGGATGATGATCGCATAGGGGACTCGCTGTGGAGGCCCATGACGCACACAGGCGTGAGAATCGCCTCGGCGCGGCCACCTGAGAACTCGGTCGCGTGCAGCAGATCCTGGGCACCACGCAGGTGACCGAGGAGAATGCCCCTGACCTCTGCAAGCAGTACGACCTGTCTGGACAGAACTGACATGTTCCTCGGGATCGACATCGGGACCTCCAGCTCCAAGGGCGTTCTCGTCGCCGACGACGGCACGGTCGTGGCCACGGCGGTCCGCGAGCACCGCACCGCCACGCCGCGACCGGGCTGGTTCGAGCACGACGCGTACGAGATCTGGCTGGCCGACTTCGCGGCGCTCACCCGCGAGCTGGCCGCGCCCGGCATCGCGGCCGTCGGGGTGAGCGGCATCGGGCCGTGCGTGCTGCCCGCCGCCGCCGACGCCACCCCGCTGCGCCCGGCCATCCTGTACGGGGTGGACACCCGCGCCACCGCCGAGATCGCCGCGCAGCTCGACAGGTACGGCCCGGCCGCCATCATGGAGCGCTGCGGCTCGCCGCTCACCTCCCAGGCCGCCGGCCCCAAACTGGAGTGGATCCGCACCCACGAGCCGGACGTGTGGGCGCGCACGAAGCGGCTGTTCATGGCGCACTCGTGGCTCGTGCACGAGCTCACCGGCGAGTACGTGCTCGACCACCACTCCGCCAGCCAGTGCGACCCGCTCTACGACACCCGCGCCTTCGACTGGATCCCCGAGTGGGCCGCTGAGATCGCACCCGGCCTGGAACTGCCCCGGCTGGCCTGGAGCGGCGAGATCGCAGGCACGGTCACCGCCTCGGCCGCCTCGGCGTACGGGCTGCCCGAGGGCGTCCCCGTCATCACCGGGACGATCGACGCGTGGGCCGAGGCGGAGAGCGTCGGCGTCCGCGAGCCCGGCGACGTCATGCTCATGTACGGCACGACCATGTTCATCGTGGAGATCCTCCGGTCGCGGGTCACCTCGCCGTCGTTCTGGGGGACGGCCGGGATCACGCCGGGCAGCCACAACCTGGCGGCCGGCATGGCCACCTCGGGCGCGGTCACCGGCTGGCTGCGCGAGCTGACCGGCGCGTCCTACGAGACGCTCACCAAGGAGGCCGCCGACGTCGCCAGGGGCGCCGAGGGGCTGCTGATGCTGCCGTACTTCGCCGGAGAGCGCACCCCGATCTTCGACCCGGACGCGCGGGGCACGCTCGTCGGCCTGACACTGCGGCACGGGCGCGGCCACCTGTACCGGGCGGCGCTGGAGGCGACGGCGTTCGGCGTCCGGCACAACCTGGAGGCCATGCGGGAGGCGGGCGGCGAGGTGCGGCGGCTGGTCGCGGTCGGCGGCGGCACCGCGGGCGGGCTGTGGACGCGGATCGTCTCCGACGTGCTCGGCCGGCCACAGGTCCTGCCCGCCCACACGGTCGGCGCCGCCTACGGCGACGCGCTGCTGGCCGCCAGGGCGACGGGGGTGGCGGTCGAGTCGTGGAACCCGCCGGCCGCGCAGGTGGAACCGTCACCAGACGCGGACGTCTACGACGACCTCTACGCCCTGTACCGCGACCTCTACCCGGCCACGGCCGGCATCGCCCACACCCTCGCGGGCGGCCCGCCGTACAGGAGGTGAGACCGCGCGCTCCCGGGCGGGCGACGTGGTAGATGGTGGGCATCGCTCCCATTCTTCGGTATCCGCGCTCAGGGTGGGTGGCGTCCGTGGCGGGATGTCGGCTCGCTCAGCCCGCGCGGTCCTGGCCGCCGGAGCGCTCCATCCTGACGCGTTCGATCAGCTCCTCGACCTGTGCGTTGAGTTCGGCCCCTCGCGACCAGCCCGCGTAGTGCGCCAGGAAGACCACCACCTCGCGCAGCTCGACCTCGGTCAACTCGCCCGTCCGCAGGGCGGCGTCGAGCTGCACGTCCAACTGGCGGTTCAGGCCCTGGCCCACCAGCAGGCCCAGCAGGAGGAGGCGGCGCTCCCTGACCGGCAACACGTCGCGGGACCATACTTCGGCGAACAGACGCTCCGCCGTGATGCCGAAGGAGTCCACTGCTTCCACCGCCGGTTCTGTCATAGTTTGCTCCAGGTTCTGCTGAGGATGTTCATATCTTTCGCCACTTCCTGAGATGAACCAATGGGGGTTGCATGAACGTTGTAGCGTCGCCGACGCGGCGGTCACTTGTGGATTGATGTCGATCTGTAACAAGTAAAGCCAATGGACGAGCAAGATTTGGTCAAGATTTCTCACCGCACACCAGGCTCATTCCGCACGAAAGAGGGCACAACAACTCCGTTGGTCCGTAAAGCGGAGGTAAGCCCTGGTGGAAAAGACACGGGCTTGGATCGCTCTCCTGGTCGCCGCACTCGCGCTGACAGCGTGCGGGCAGCCGGACTTCACCTACGTACGTGACAGGGACGGCACCACGTACTTCAAGGTCCCGGCCTCGTTCACCCAGCTCAACGCGGATCCCATCGAGTTGTACCTGAGCGGCGACCAGCCGAACTCGCAGGCCGCCGCGCTGCGCGCGCAACGGGTCTGGTCGACGGCGTTCGACCAGTCGGCCAAGCCGACGGCAGCGCACCTGCTCAGCTCGGCCGACCCCTTCGTCTACGCCACCGTGCACAGGCTCACCGACGACGAGCGGGACTCGATCTCGCTCAACCGGTTACGCGACTTCATCCTCCCGGTGACAGACCAGGTGCGCCAGCTCTACGAGGCGCAGGCCGAGGCGAGCGGGCGGGCGCCGCTGTACACGCGTTTCGAACTGCTCAGCGACCAGGTCCTCCTCCTGGACCACGGCGCCCGAGGGGTCCGCGTCCGCTTCAACTACCAGATCGGCGACGACGTCCAGACCTTCGACGACACCGCCATCCTCGATGAGAAGGGCGGGACGGTCTCGGTCATGCTCATCGGCTGCCAGTCGATCTGCTTCAGGAAGCGCGCCGCGGAGTTCGACAAGATCGCGAATTCGTTCAAGCTGCTCCGGCTGCCCGGATGAGGGGAGCACCAGTGACGACCGTCCACCACGAGGGGTTACGCGCCCCCGGCAGCGGCCCCACCGACCCTGACGCCGTGACCAGGAAGAAGATGCGGTTCTGGGATCGGAGCAAGTTCCTCATCGGCCTGGTGCTGGCCTTCCTGGTGCTCACCTGGAAGGTGATGGCCGACTTCGAGGGCGTGGTGCCCTTCGGCGAGGCCATGCTGGCCATCGCGCGGGCCCACCAGTGGATCTTCTGGCTGCTCGGCGCGGAGGCGGTGCGGCAGCTCCACTTCCTCGTCAGCGAGCGCTGGTCGGGCTACCACCGGTTCTGGAGCAGGCGCGTCTTCGGCGGGTTCGAGCGCTGGGCGCACCGGCGTTTCGACGACTGGACCAGGTACCGCGTCTCGCGCGCCGTCAAGATCGCCTTCTGGGTCGTGGTGCTCGCGCTCGTGCTGGGCGCGGTGCTGGAGGTCAGCCCGCTGCTGGCACTGTTCAGGGCGCCCGCGCTGATCTGGCAGGCGATGCCGTTCCTCATCCAGATCGTGTTCCTGTTCTTCGTGGTCATCATCCAGTTCGTCGGCCTGTTCTGGTTCCTGTCCAGGGGCGGCGTCGAGACGTACTTCCCCGACGACATCAAGACCCGCTTCCACGACGTCTGGGGCCAGGACCACGTGGTCGAGCGGGTCCGGGAGAACATCGTCTTCCTGGAGCGCCCGGACGAGATCGAGCGGCGCGGCGGGTACGTCCCCAGCGGCCTGCTGCTGTGGGGGCCGCCCGGCACCGGCAAGACGCTCATGGCCGAGGCGGTGGCCGGTGAGACCGGCAAACCGTACGTGTTCGTCGATCCCGGCGCGTTCACCAACATGTTCATGGGCATCGGCATCCTGAAGGTGAAGACGCTGTTCAGGAAGCTGCGCAAGCTGGCGCTCAGGTACGGCGGAGTGATCGTCTTCTTCGACGAGGCCGACTCGCTCGGCAAGCGCGGCAGGCTCGCCCAGCAGGGCCCGCAGGGGCAGGGCGGCGGCTTCTCCGCTTCCCATCTCTCCGCATCCCACTTCTCCGCTTCCCGCTTCTCCGGCTGTCACGGCATGAACTACCTGTCGGAGGAGACCCGCGCGGCGCTCGCCTTCCGCGCCGGGCGCGAGGCCGGGGACGAGCAGGGCCGGCGCAGCCGCTTCTTCATGGGCGGCGGTATGAACAGCGGCGACCCCGGCACGCTGCAGGCGCTGCTCACCGAGTTGTCGGGGCTCAAGAAGCCGCGCGGCTTCTTCAACCGGCTGGTCAGGCGGCTGCTCGGGATGCGTCCCAAGCCGCCGCCCAGGTTCCGCATCCTGGTCATGATGGCCACCAACCGTCCAGACGCGCTGGACGAGGCGCTTCTGCGGCCCGGCCGCATCGACCGCATCTACAAGGTCGGCTACCCGTCCAAAGCCGGACGGGTGCGCACCTACCAGGGCTACTTCGACAAGGTCGAGCACGAGCTCACCGCGGACCAGATCGACAAGCTCGCCACGATCACCCCGTACGCGACGGGCGCCACGATCAAGGACCTGGTCAACGAGTCGCTGATCACCGCGATCCGCGACGGCCGCGAGATCATCACCTGGTCGGACGTGCTGCGCGCCAAGCGGCTCAAGCAGCTCGGCCCGCCCGAGGACGTGGAGTACATCGAGCGCGAGCGGCACGCGGTCGCCGTCCACGAGGCGTGCCACGCGGTGGTGGCGTACGTGACCCGGTTCCACCTGGAGATCGACATCGCCACCATCGAGAAGGGCGCCGACTACCTCGGCATGGTCGCCTCCATCAAGCCGGAGGACCAGTTCACCCGGTGGAAGTCCGAGTACGAGGCCGACATCATGGTCTCCCTGGCCTCGCTGGCGGGGGAGCGGATGTTCTTCGGCCAGGACAACTCCTCCGGCGTCTCCGGCGACCTGCACTCGGCCACGTTCCTGACCGCGCTCATGGAGTCGTACTGGGGGATGGGCTCGGGGGTCACCTCGCTGCCTGCGCTGCAGGAACTGGAGATCCTGGGCGGCAAGGCCATGCCGCGGCGCGCCGGCGGCGGCTCCATCGGCATCACCGACAGGGAACCGTCCAGGAGGCAGCCCGACCTGGCCCCCGACGTGCTGGGCGAGCGGATCGAGTTCAACCTGGTGCGGCTGCTCGAGAAGACCGAACGGCTGTTGGAGGAGCACCGCAGGGACGTGCTCTGCCTGGCGCACGCGCTGGAGACGCACAAGACGCTCAACGGCGACGACGTTGTGGCGATCATCGAGCGCTCGCCCGGCCCGCTCATCGACGGCACGATCTACGCCTCCGACGAGCTGTACGAGGACCTGGAGGACTACCACCGCGACGCCGCCAGGGCGCACAAGGAGCACAGCCGCATCGAGCGCGAGCTGCCGGGGGCGGCCGAGGAGCGCCCCGCCGGCCCGGCGTCCGTCGAGCCTGCCGCCCTGGGGGCGCCCGGCCGGCCCCTGCTGAC
>NZ_JBEXUP010000149.1:0-20996 GCF_040614375.1 Nonomuraea sp. NPDC005983 | reverse complement strand
TCGTCACCCGCGCCGAACGGCCGGTCGCCGTCGTCGCGACGCCCCGCGGTGAACGGACGCCCGCCGTCCTCGTGACGCCGGGCCTGGGACGACCGGTCACTGTCGTCGTAGCGACGCGCAGGACGGTCGCTGTCGTCGTAGCGACGCGCAGGACGGTCACTGTCGTCACGACGACGCGCCGGACGGTCGCCGTCCTCGTGGCGCCTGGGGCGGCGGTCGTCGCCGGAGGCGAAGCGGCGCTCGCCGTCGTCGTGCCTACGCGGACGGCGCTCACCGTCGAACTCGCGGCGCGGACGGCGGCCACGGCGCTCGGAGCCGCCCTCGCGGCGCGGACGCAGCGGCTTGCGGACGTCGGGCTCCCAGACCGGGACGGCCTCGCCGCTCGGCACGCGGGCGCCCGTCACCTCGGCGACCCGCGGGTGCCCCGGGGTGGCCTTGAGCCGGAACGGGTGGATGCCCGCCCGCCGGGTGAGCTGGTCGGTGGAGCGGCGCTCGCTGGGGAGCACCAGCGTGACGACGGTGCCCTTCTCCCCGGCGCGGGCGGTGCGGCCGCCGCGGTGCAGGTAGCTCTTGTGGTCCTGCGGCGGGTCGACGTGCAGCACCAGGCTGATGTTGTCGACGTGGATGCCGCGGGCGGCGACGTCCGTGCAGACCAGGACGTTGATCGCGCCCTCGCGGAACTCGGCGAGGATGCGGGTGCGCTGGTTCTGGCGCTTGCCGCCGTGCAGGCCGCCGGACTTGACGCCGACCCGGGCGAGCTGCTTGCACAGCCGGTCGACGCCGTGCTGGGTGCGGACGAAGATGATGGTCCGGCCCTCGCGGTTGGCGATCTCGGCGGTGACGTCGAACTTGTCGTCGCGGGTCACCTGCATCACGTGGTGCTCCATCGTGTCGACCGGGGAGGTCGCGGGGGCGACGGAGTGTGTGATCGGGTCCTTCAGGAAGCGCCGCACGAGCTTGTCGACGTCGCCGTCGAGCGTGGCGGAGAACAGCAGGCGCTGCCCGTCGGCGGGGGTCTGCGCGAGCAGGTCGGTGACGACGGGGAAGAAGCCGAGGTCGCACATGTGGTCGGCCTCGTCGAGGACGCTGACCTCGACGTCCGACAGCGAGCACTCGCCCTGGCGGATGAGGTCGCCGAGACGGCCGGGGGTGGCGATGACGATGTCGACGCCGCGGCGCAGCGCCTCGATCTGCTTGCCCATGGACATGCCGCCGACGACGACCTTCATGCGCAGGCCGAGGCCGCGGCCGAGCGGCTCGAGCGCGTCGTGCACCTGAAGGGCCAGCTCGCGGGTGGGGACCAGGATCATCGCCCGCGGACGGCCGGGCGCGGGGCGCGTGCCGGCGAGGCGGGCCATGGTGGGCAGGCCGAAGGCGAGCGTCTTGCCGGAGCCGGTCTGGCCGCGGCCGAGGACGTCGGCGCCGGCCAGCACGTCGGGGATGGTCGCGCTCTGGATGGGGAACGGGCTGTCGATGCCCTGCTTGGCCAGCCCGTTGACGAGCGGCTTCGGCAGGCCGAGAAGCTCGAACTCGGACGGCCCCTCAGGGGCGGTCTCGATCTCGGGCATGGCAGCATCAAGCATGGTCACGAAGTTCGTGCCTTTCAGTCGAAGTGGCGCGTCACTTCTGCGAAAGGACGAGCCGGGACGTACGGCCGTGCCGTACACATTTCGGTGCGCCCGCCATCGGGACGGGAGGGGAGGGGGTACACCAGGGCGCCGGCCGCAGGCGGCGTGAGACGCGCGATGATGCGTCAGGTGTACATGGTGCCAACGCGGGAATTGTTACGGGTATTCCCGCGACAGGACCCGGACCTTCCGGAAGCCCTCGGCACGCTGAAGCGGCTGACGCGGACGCGTCAGCCGTACAGCTCAAAGATCAGACGTTAAAGCCTAGCATACGGAGCTGCTCCCGACCTTCATCGGTGATCTTGTCGGGGCCCCACGGCGGCAGCCAGACCCAGTTGATCTTGACGTCGGAGACCATGCCGTCGAGCGCCGAGTGCGCCTGGTCCTCGATGACGTCCGTCAGCGGGCAGGCGGCGCTCGTCAGCGTCATGTCGATGGTCGCCACGGGGTGGCCGCCGTCGGCCGGGTCGAGGTTCAGCCCGTAGATCAGGCCGAGGTCGACGACGTTGATGCCGAGCTCGGGGTCGACGACGTCCTTGAGCGCCTCCATGACCTCCTCGACGGTGATGTCACCGTCGAACGCGGTCGTCGGGGTCTCCACCGGCTTGCTCATCGCGCAGCACTCCTCACCACAGCGTCCTTGTACGCCATCCAGGACAACAGCGCGCACTTCACGCGCGCAGGGAACTTGGCCACGCCCGCGAACGCGACCGCGTCGCCGAGCACGTCCTCGTCGGCTTCCACCTGCCCCCTGCCCTGCATGAGGCGGGTGAACTCGTCGACCACGGACAGGCTCTCCTCGACCGTGGAGCCGGTGGTCAGCTCGTGCAGCACGGACGCGGCGGCCTGGCTGATGGAGCAGCCCTGGCCGTCGTAGGAGACGTCCTCGATCTTGCCGGCGTCGCCCACCCTGACCCTGAGCGTGATCTCGTCGCCGCACGTCGGGTTCACGTGGTGAACCTCGGCGTCGTACGGCTCGCGCAGCCCCCGCCCCTGCGGGTGCTTGTAGTGCTCCAGGATCAGCTCCTGGTACATCGACTCGCCGATCATGGCTATGCGAACACCTTCTGAACGTGGTGGAGGCCGCGCACCAGAGCGTCGATCTCGCCCGTGGTGTTGTACAGGTAGAACGACGCCCGCGTGGTCGCCGGTATTCCGAAGCGCAGGTGCAGGGGGCGTGCGCAGTGGTGCCCGACGCGGACGGCGATGCCGAAACTGTCGTCGAGAATCTGCCCGACGTCGTGCGGGTGAATCCCGTCGAGCGTGAACGACAGCGTGCCGCCGCGCCGCTCCAGCGAGTCGGGGCCGATGAGGCGCAGCGTGGGCACCTCGCGCAGCGCGTCGAGCGCGTACGCGGTCAGGGAGCGCTCGTGCGCCTCGATGGCGTCCATGCCGACGCCGGTGAGGTAGTCGACGGCCGCGCCGAGGCCGATCGCCTCGACGATCGGCGGGGTGCCCGCCTCGAACTTGTGCGGGACGGCCGCGTACGTCGAGTGGTCCATCCAGACCGCCTCGATCATCTCACCGCCGCCCAGGAACGGGGGCATGGCGTCGAGCAGCTCGGCCCGGCCCCACAGCACGCCGATGCCCGAGGGGCCGACCATCTTGTGGCCGGTGAAGGCCACGAAGTCGACGCCCAGCTCGGCGACGTTCACCGGGTGGTGCGGCACGGACTGGGAGGCGTCGAGCATGACGAGCGCGCCCACCTCGCGGGCCCGCCGCAGCACGTCGGCGACCGGGTTGACGGTGCCGAGCACGTTCGACTGGTGCGCGATGGAGACGATCTTCGTCCGCTCGGTGACCAGCTCCGAGAGGTTGGACAGGTCGAGCCTGCCGTCGTCGGTGACGCCGAACCACTTCAGCGTCGCGCCGGTGCGCTGCACGAGGAGCTGCCACGGCACGATGTTGGAGTGGTGCTCCATCTCGGAGATGACGATCTCGTCGCCCGGGCCGAGCGCGAAGCGCGGGTCCGCCTCGCCGGAGGCCCCCCACACGTGCTGCCCGAAGGAGTAGGCGACCAGGTTGAGCGCCTCGGAGGCGTTCTTGGTGAAGATCACCTCGTCGCGCGACGGGGCGCCGATGAACGCGGCGAGCTTGTCGCGCGCGCCCTCGTACGCCTCGGTCGACTCCGAGCCGAGCACGTGCAAGGCCCGCCCGACGTTGCTGTAGTGCATCGCCAGGTGCTCACGCATGGTCTCGATGACCGAGGTGGGCTTCTGCGAGGAGTTGCCCGAGTCCAGGTAGACGAGCGGGCGCCCGCCGGGCAGCTCGCGGGAGAGAACCGGGAAGTCCTTCCTGATCCTCTCCACGTCCAAGCTGGTGGAACTCATGCAGACGCCTTCGTGTACTGCTCGTAGCCCTCGGCCTCGAGCTTCTCGGCCAGCTCCGGCCCGCCCTCCTCGACGATCCGGCCGCCGGCGAAGACGTGGACGAAGTCGGGCTTCACATAGCGCAGGATGCGGGTGTAGTGCGTGATCAGCAGCACGCCGGTCTCGCCGGAGGCGCGGAAGCGGTTGATGCCCTCCGACACCACGCGCAGCGCGTCGACGTCCAGGCCGGAGTCGGTCTCGTCGAGCACCGCGATCTTCGGCTTGAGCAGTTCGAGCTGGAGGATCTCGTGCCGCTTCTTCTCGCCGCCGGAGAAGCCCTCGTTCAGGTTGCGCTGGGCGAAGGCGCCGTCGATGGACAGCGCGTCCATGCCGTTCTTGAGGTCTTTGGCGAACTCGCGCAGCTTGGGCGCCTCACCGCGGGTGGCCGTGACGGCCGAGCGCAGGAAGTTCGACACCGACACGCCCGGAACCTCGACCGGGTACTGCATGGCGAGGAACAGGCCGGCGCGGGCGCGCTCGTCGACGGACAGGGCGAGCAGGTCGACGCCGTCGAGCAGCACATGGCCGCCGGTGATCGTGTACTTGGGATGACCGGCGATCGCGTAGGCGAGCGTCGACTTGCCGGAGCCGTTGGGGCCCATGATGGCGTGGGTGTGGCCGGACTTCACGGTCAGGTTGACGCCGCGCAGGATTTCCTTGTCCTCGACGGCGACCTTCAGGTCACGGATCTCAAGGGTGGGCATGTTGCTTATGACTCCTTCGAGAGCGAGACGAGGACGTCATCGCCGTCGATCTTGACTGTGTAGACGTTCACGGGCTTGGTCGCGGGCGGGCCTGTCGGCTTGCCGGAGCGGACGTCGAAGCACGAGCCGTGCAGCCAGCACTCCAGGGTTCCGTCGTAGACCTCTCCCTCGCTGAGTTTCACCTCGGCGTGGGAGCACACGTCGTGCAGGGCGAAGACCTCCTCGCCCTTGCGCACCAGCGCGACCGGGGTATCGCCGACCTCGAGGCCGATGACGCCTCCGTCGGGGATGTCCGCGACCCTGCACACCTTCTCGAAACTCATCGCGCGAGCTCCGCCTCCACTGCCGCGAGCACGCGGTCGCGGATCTCCTCGATCTGGATCTTCTCGATGAGCTGGCCGAGGAAGCCCCGGATGACCAGGCGCCGGGCCTCGTCGTAGGGGATGCCGCGGGCCTGCAGGTAGAAGATGTGCTCGTCGTCGAGGCGGCCGGAGGCGCTGGCGTGGCCCGCGCCGGCCACCTCGCCGGTGAGGATCTCCAGGTTCGGCACCGAGTCGGCGCGGGCGCCGTCGGTGAGGAGCAGGTTGCGGTTGAGCTCGTAGGTGTCGGTGCCCTCGGCCTCGACCCTGATGATCACGTCGCCGATCCACACCGTGTGGGCGTCCTCGCCCTGCAGGGCGCCGCGGTAGTCGACGTTGCTCTTGCAGTTGGGCTGGGAGTGGTCGACCAGCAGGCGGTGCTCCAGGTGCTGGCCCGCGTCGGCGAAGTAGACGCCGGACAGGTCGGCGTCGCCGCCGGGGGCGGTGTAGGACACGCTGGGCGACAGCCGCACCAGGTCGCCGCCGAGCGTCGCCGCGAAGCCGCGGAAGGTGGCGTCCTTGCCCAGCTGGGCGTGGTGGTGCGAGACGTGGACGGCGTCGTCGTCCCAGTCCTGCAGGCTGACGACCCTGAGCGAGGCGCCGTCGCCGACGACGAACTCAACGTTGTCGGCGTAGACGGCGCTGCCCTTGTGGTCGAGCACCAGCACGGCCTCGGCCAGCGGCTCCACCCGGACCACGATGTGGCCGTAGGCGGCGCCATCGCCGCTGCCGGTGAGCGTGAGCACGGTCGGCTTGGACGTGACGGCCTCGCGCGGCACCGTGACGACGGTCGCCTTCTCGAAGCTGCTGTAGGCCTGCGCGCTGACCCGGTCGCCGGGCACGTACGCCTGGCCGACGCGTGGGTCGTCGCGCCCGACCGTCTCGACGGTGACCTCGGGGGCGGCGTCGACGTCCACCACGACGTGCCCGGCCCCGCTGGCCGTGCCGTTGTGCAGGCCCTTCAGCCGCGACAGCGGGGTGAACCGCCACGCCTCCTCGCGCCCGGTCGGGACGTCGAAGTCGCCCAGGTCGTAGGACGCCTTCTCGTGCAGGGTCGACAGGGGCTTCTCGTTCAGGCCCATCAGCCGACGGCTCCTTCCATCTGCAGCTCGATCAGCCGGTTCAGCTCGAGCGCGTACTCCATGGGCAGCTCACGCGCGATCGGCTCCACGAAGCCGCGCACGATCATGGCCATCGCCTCGTCCTCGTTGAGCCCGCGGCTCATGAGGTAGAAGAGCTGGTCCTCGCTGACCTTGGAGACGGTCGCCTCGTGGCCCATGCGCACGTCGTCCTCGCGGACGTCGACGTAGGGGTAGGTGTCGGAGCGGCTGATCTGGTCGACGAGCAGCGCGTCGCACTTGACGGTGCTGGCGCTGCCGTGCGCGCCCTCCTCGATCTGCACGAGACCGCGGTAGGAGGTGCGGCCGCCGCCGCGCGCCACCGACTTGGAGATGACGCTGGAGCTGGTGTTGGGAGCCAGGTGCACCATCTTGGAGCCGGCGTCCTGGTGCTGGCCCTCGCCCGCGAACGCGACGCTCAGGGTCTCGCCCTTGGCGTGCTCGCCCATCAGGTAGACGGCCGGGTACTTCATCGTGACCTTGGAGCCGATGTTGCCGTCGATCCACTCCATGGTGGCGCCCTCGTAGGCGACGGCGCGCTTGGTGACCAGGTTGTAGACGTTGTTCGACCAGTTCTGGATGGTCGTGTAACGGCAGCGGGCGTTCTTCTTCACGATGATCTCGACGACCGCGGAGTGCAGCGAGTCGGACGAGTAGATCGGCGCGGTGCAGCCCTCGACGTAGTGCACGTAGCTGTTCTCGTCGACGATGATCAGGGTCCGCTCGAACTGGCCCATGTTCTCGGTGTTGATCCGGAAGTAGGCCTGCAGCGGGATCTCGACCTCGATGTTCGGCGGCACGTAGATGAACGAGCCACCGGACCACACGGCGCTGTTGAGCGAGGCGAACTTGTTGTCGCCCACCGGGATGACCGAGCCGAAGTACTCCTTGAAGAGGTCCTCGTGCTCCTTCAGGCCCGTGTCGGTGTCGAGGAAGATGACGCCCTTCTCCTCAAGGTCCTCACGGATCTTGTGGTAGACGACCTCGGACTCGTACTGGGCGGCGACACCGGCGATGAGGCGCTGCTTCTCCGCCTCGGGGATGCCGAGCTTGTCGTAGGTGTTCTTGATGTCGGCGGGCAGCTCGTCCCACGACGCGGCCTGCTTCTCGGTGGACCGCACGAAGTACTTGATGTTGTCGAAGTCGATGCCGGTGAGGTCAGAGCCCCAGGTGGGCAGCGGCTTCCTGTCGAACAAGCGGAGGCCCTTCAGGCGAAGGTCGAGCATCCACTCCGGCTCGTTCTTCAGCGCGGAGATGTTGCGGACGACCTCCTCGGACAGGCCTCGCTTGGCCGCCGCGCCCGCGGCATCCGGGTCGGCCCAGCCGAACTTGTAATTCCCGAGGCCTTCCAGCTCCGGGCGGTCGGTGACAGTCACCTTCCGGTCTCCTTGCTCTTGTCTCTATGTGCGGGATCACCCAGCGATTGCGGGCTCACATGCGTCGTGCAGACACCGTCGCCGTGGGCGATGGTGGCCAGACGTTGCACCGGGGTGCCGAGGAGCTGCGCGAACGCCTCCGTTTCGGCCTCGCACAGCTGCGGGAACTCCGCCGCCGCGTGCGCCACCGGGCAGTGGTGCTGGCAGAGCTGGTCGCCGCCGAACACGGCCTTGCTGGCCGAGGCGGCGTACCCCTCTGCCGACAGCGCCTGCGCCAGCACCTCTACCCGCTGGTCTGCCGGCACCGTCCGCATGACCGGCTCCAGCCGGCTCAGCAGGCCGGAGACCTGCGAGCGGGCGAAGTCGGCCACGGCTTCCTCGCCCATGCGCTCGGCCAGGAAGCGTAGCGCGCTCCCGGCCAGGTCGTCATAGGCGTGCTCGAAAGCACTGCGCCCCGCGTCGGTGATGGCGAACAGCTTGGCCGGCCGTCCGCGCCCGCGCTGCCCGCGCGGACGCACCGTCCGGGGCTCTATCATCCCGTCGGCGAGCAGCGCGTCGAGATGACGGCGGACGGCGGCGGGCGTGAGCCCGAGCCGCTCGCCCAGCGCGGCGGCCGCGACGGGACCGTGCTCAAGGATCAGCCTGGCGACGCGCGCACGGGTGCTGCGCTCGCTGCCATGGTCGATCGAAGTGGGCACGTTTTTCACAACATCAGTGTGCCGTAATTCCTTCCCAGTTCACAAATGGATCCGGGAAGCCGGTCAATGCAATTTCTCACGCAGGTAAGCCTTACCTAATACGGCGCCCGAGCAGGGTGAACGTGAGCGCAGAGCAGGCGAACAGGCCCAGCATGACCGTGGCCATCGGCACGGCCGTCCCCGAGCCCACGAGGCCCACGAGGGGCGCGGCGACCGCGCCCAGCGCGAACTGGAGCACGCCGAGCAGCGCGGACGCCGCCCCGGCGACCTGCTGCGGCTGGCCGGCCAGGGCGAGCGCGCCGGTGCCCGGCAGCACCAGGCCCTGGCCGCACATGATGACGAACAGGGCCGCGACGATGCCGCCGAGCCCGAGGCCGGTGGCCGCGGCGGCCAGCAGCAGCGCGCCTCCCGCCGCCGCGACGACCAGGCCGATAGAGACGAGCCGGGTCGGCGCCACCCGTCCGGACAGCCGCCCGCCGAGCTGGGCCATGATCGTCAGGCCGAAGGCGTTGAGGCCGAAGATGAGCGAGTACTGCTGGGGCGTGGCCCCGTACACCTCCTGCAGCACGAACGGCGAGCCGGAGATGTAGGCGAACATGGCGGCGAAGGCCAGGCCGGCCGTGAGCGCGCTGCCCATGAACGCGCGGTCGCGCAGGAGCCGCCAGAAGGTGCGCACGGTGTGCCCGAGCCCGCCGCCCTCCCGCCGCTCGGCGGGCAGCGTCTCGCGGACCCCGCCCAGCACCGCCAGCAGCAGCACGACCCCGGCGATGCTCAGCGTGACGAACACCCCGCGCCAGGACGTGAACGTGAGCAACTGGGCGCCCGCGATCGGGGCCAGGATCGGCGCCAGGCCGCTGACGAGCATGAGCGTGGCGAAGATGCGCGCGATGGCCGCCCCTTCGTACAGGTCGCGGACCACGGCGCGGACGATGACCAGGGCGGCCCCGCCGAGGACGCCCTGGAGCAGGCGGAGCACGATCAGCGCGGGTACCGAGGGGGCGAACGCGCACAGCAGCGAGGCCAGCGCGTACCCGGCGACGCCGACGAGCAGCGGCGTCCTGCGCCCGCGCACGTCGCTGACGGGCCCGGCGACCACCTGGCCGACCGACACGCCGATGAGGCAGGCGGTCAGGGTGAGCTGCACCTGGGCCGGGGCGCTGAGCATCTCGCCGGCGATGGCGGGCAGCGCGGGCAGGTACATGTCGATGGAGAGCGGGCCGATGGCCGACAGCGCTCCCAGGATGAGCAGAAGCAGTCCGCGGCGGCTCTTTCGGTTGACGACGGGTTGCGCGGCTTCCGCCACGGACATGCGTGGACCCCTCTCCCTCACAGGCTGGTGTGACCCATGAGGGCCGAGGGGTCAAACCGGGATAAGGTCCTCCGAATTCCCAGTCATCAGATATTTCATCCGGTTTCGCTCAGCTGGATCATGGAGAAGGGCGCGCCCTGCGGGTCGACGCACATCGCGAACCGTCCGGCGGGCGTGTCCATGGACTCGACGAGCACGTTCGCGCCGAGGCGGCGCGCGTCGCGGACGGCGCGGTCCAGGTCGGCGACCGCGAAGTACACCATCCAGAAGGAGGGCGTGTCAGGCGGGTAGTCGCCCGGCATCTCGATCATGCCCCCGATGCTGTCGCCGCCGAGCTGCCACTCGGTGTAGGCCATGCCGCCCAGGTCCTGGGTGTTGGGCGTCCAGCCGAAGACGGAGGAGTAGAACCGCTCGGCGGCGGGGACGTCGCAGGAGACCAGCTCGTTCCAGCAGAACGAGCCCGGCTCGTTGACCAGCTGGGCGCCCTTGTGGTTGCCCGCCTGCCAGACCGACACGAACGACTGGTCGGGAGCCTGGAAGATGGCCATCGTGCCTTCCTCGAAGATCTGCATCGGCTCCATGACGACTGTGCCACCGGCGTTCTTGACGCGGTCGGCGGTGACCGCGGCGTCATCGGTGGCGACGTAGGTGTTCCAAGCCGACGGCATGCCCTCGCCGCTGACCGGGCCGACGCCCGCGACCTTGTCGCCGTCGTACACGAACTGGCCGTAGCCCCCGGCCTCGGGATCGTCGATCATCTCGGCCTGCCAGCCGAAGAGTTGTCCGTAGAACCGCACGGACCCGTCGACGTCCGTGCTCGACAGGTCCACCCACGACGGGACGCCTGGCGCGAATCCCCTGTGTTGTGACATGTCAACCTCCAGTGACCTTGGGCTCCATTTCAGACTTTCACCCCTCTCACCGGCTCACGGGGCAACGCATGGTCAACACCTGTCCATATCCGGCCACCATTTCAGCGCCGTCCCAGCGCCGTCCCAGCGCCGTTCCAGCGCCGTCCCAGCGTCGTTCCAGCGCCGCTTTCGCACCCGCCCAGCACTGCCGCGGCCTGCCAGCATGACCACTGCCCGCAGTCCCTAGACTCGTGGCCATGGAATCCCCAGCCGTCGAGACCACCGGCCTGGTCAAGCGATACGGCGGCACGACAGCGGTCGACGGCCTGTCGCTGCGCGCCGCGCGCGGCGCGGTGACCGCCATCCTCGGCCCGAACGGCGCGGGCAAGACGTCCACGGTGGAGATCTGCGAGGGGTTCCGCAGGCCCGACGGCGGCACGGTGCGGGTGCTCGGCCTGCCGCCCACCCGGCCCGAGCTGAGGCCGCGGGTCGGCGTGATGCTGCAGGCGGGCGGCGTGCCCCCCGCGATGCGCTGCGCCGAGTGGCTGTCACTGGTCTCCCGCTTCTACGCGCACCCGCTCGACGCCCGGGCGCTGCTGTCGCGGCTGGGCCTCGACGAGCACGCCCGCACCCCGTACCGCCGCCTGTCCGGCGGGCAGCAGCAGCGGCTGTCGCTGGCCGCGGCCGTGATCGGCCGGCCCGAGCTGGTCTTCCTCGACGAGCCGACCGCCGGGCTCGACCCGCAGGCCAGGCACGCCTGCTGGGAGCTCGTGGGCGAGCTGCGCTCGGCGGGCGTGTCGGTGGTGCTGACCACGCACCACATGGACGAGGCCGAGCGGCTGGCCGACCAGGTGGTCATCATCGACCGGGGCGGCATCGTCGCCGAGGGCAGCCCGGCGTCGCTCACGGGGGCGGCGCGCCAGCTGCGCTTCCGGGCGCGTCCGGGGCTGGCGCTGGACGAGCTGCTGAACGCGCTGCCGGCGGGTAGCGCGGCCAAGGAGTCCCCGGCGGGTCACTACATCATCGAGGGCCACGTGGGGCCCGAGCTGCTGGCCACCGCCACCGCCTGGTGCGCCGCCGAGGGCGTCGCCGCCGACGACCTGAGCATCGAGCGCCGCACGCTGGAAGACGTCTTCCTCGAACTGACCGGCAGGGAACTGCGATGACCGCCCTCGTCCTCCTCGAACCGACAGGCAGGGAACCGCGATGACCGCCCTCGACTTCACCCCCGCGCCGGGAGCCGCGCCGTTCCCGCGCATGGTGCTCGCGCAGGCGGGCGCCGAGGTGCGCGCGACGCTGCGCAACGGCGAGCAGCTCCTGCTCACCCTGATCATCCCGGTGCTGCTGCTGGTCGGCTTCTCACTGGCGCCGCTGATCGACATCGGCGGCGGCAGCCGGGTGGACTTCCTGGCGCCGGGCGTGCTCGCCCTGGCCGTCATGTCCACGGCGTTCACGGGGCAGGCGATCGCGACCGGCTTCGAGCGCCGGTACGGCGTGCTGAAGCGGCTGGGGGCGACCCCGCTGTCCAGGGCGGGGCTGATGCTGGCCAAGACCGTCGCCGTGATCGCGGTGGAGGCCATCCAGGTCGTGGTGGTCGTCGCCGTGGCGCTGTCGCTCGGCTGGCATCCGCACGGCTCGCCGCTGGCGGCCGCGCTGCTGGTACTGCTGGCCACCGCGGCGTTCTCCGGCCTGGGCCTGCTGATGGCGGGCACCCTCAGGGCCGAGGCGACCCTGGCCGCGGCCAACCTGGTCTACCTGGTGCTGCTGGGGGCCGGCGGCGTGATGTTCCCGCTGTCGAAGTTCCCCTCGGGGCTGCGGCACGTGCTGGAGCTGCTGCCGATCTCGGCGCTGACGAGCGGCCTGCGCACGGTCCTGACGGGCGGAGGCGCCCTGCCGCTGGGGGCGCTGGCGATCCTGGCCTGCTGGGCGGCCCTGACGCTGGTCCTGGCCGCCCGCACCTTCCGCTGGGAGTAGGCGCGACGGACGCGGCCCCAACCGGCTGCAACGACGAGTGCTTGACCTCCCCCCCTCCTGAACGAGAGGGATTCCCACGGTCACCCGTGAGCCTTCCTGCTTCACCGCCGACCGCCTGCCGGAGAGAGGAACTCACCTTGAGGTCTTACACCGGCTCCACAGGCGTTTCACCTCTCCGCTAGCCCAGCGGCGAGGACACCAACAACCGTTCCTTCGGCAGCTTGGATATCGCCGCCGTCACACACAGTACCGAGCTCTGCGACACTGCGCAGCGTTTCCTCCCCTGCCTGAAGACGGAGGTTTCCACGCTCGAGGAGTCTCGATGAACGACCAGCCGCCGCCGAGTAGCAACGCGGTCACGGCGACCGTCGCCAGGCTCACATTCATGGTCACGATCACGTACCCGGCACACAACTGGGCCCCGCCGACGGCGATCAGCACGGGGGCCGGCCACCGTCCCGACAGGCGCTTGACCAGCTGCGAGAACAGCCACAGCCCCAGCCCGTAGGCGGCGGTGGCCAGCCCGGCGACGGCCGTCGCGACCCCGTGGTGCACCAGCGCGGTGGCCAGGAAGGCCATCGTCCCGAGCAGGACGGCGCCCTCGACGAAGGCCAACGCGAACACCAGCAGCGCCCACGGCTTGCGCAGCACCGCGCCGACGTGCCTGCCCAGCCCGCCGATCGGGGCGCGAGGCGGCTCGGGCAGCGCGCGCAACGCGACGGCGCAGGCCAGCGCGCAGGCGGCCGGGACGATGAACACCACCCGCCAGTCGAGGACGTCGGCGAGCACGCCGCCGAGCCCGGTCGCCACCGCGGTGCCGAGCGCGGCGGCGGCCATCAGGTCGGTGAGGGCGCGCTGCCGCACCCGCGCCTCGACGGTGTCGCCGACGTACGTCAGCGAGGTCGGGATGACCGCGCCGAAGCAGGCGCCCACCACGATCCGGCAGCCGATGAGCGCGCCGAGCACCGGCATCGCCGCCGACACCGCCCCGGCCAGCGCCGCGCCGAGCAGCGCCACCCGCATCACCCGGACCCGTCCGAACCGGTCGGACAGCACCCCCCACAGCGGCTGCGACAGCCCGTAGGCGAGGAAGTAGCCGCTGGCGGCGGCCACCGCGGCGGCCAGCGGGACGCGCAGGTCCAGCGCGATCAGCACCAGCATGGGGGTGACGGCGAAGCGGTCGAAGCTGCTGACGAAGGAGGCGATGGCCAGGGCGCGCGGCGGCCGGGTGAGGGTGAGGGGGACGGGTGGTGCTGGTGCGGTCATCCCTCCATCGTCGTGGGACGGTGCCCGGTGATCCAGATACCCGTTGTACCCCCCTCCCGAAGCGCGGGCCCCGCACACCGATCCGCCGGCCGTGTGGACCTCGGTGGCGGACGGATCGGCGGGGTTCAGTACCCTCTGCGTAGTTCATGGCCAATGAGGAGTACCGTGACCGCCTTCGCCCTTGACGATCCGTACGACCGCCGCTCCGGCCTGCCCCGGCCGGGCAGCCTGCTCCGCACGGCCGCCGACTCCATCCCGCCGTCCGGGCTGGTGCTGCTGGCGATCGTTTCGGTGCAGCTCGGCGCGGGGTTCGCGAAGGAGCTGTTCTCGGCGCTGCCGCCGAGCGCGGTGGTGTTCGTGCGCATCGCGGCCGGCGCGCTGATCATGGGCGCGGTGGCGCGGCCGAAGCTGAAGGGGCTGTCCTGGCGGGACTGGGCGATCGGCCTGGCCTTCGGCGCGACGCTGGCGGTGATGAACCTCTCGTTCTACGAGGCGCTGTCGCGGCTGCCGCTGGGCATCACGGTGGCGATCGAGTTCCTCGGGCCGCTCGGGGTGGCCGTGGCGGCCTCGCGCCGCCGGATCGACCTGCTGTGGATCGGGCTCGCGGCGGCCGGCGTGGCCCTGCTCGCGCCGTGGGGCGAGGCGGCGTCGGTGAGCTGGGTCGGCATCGGGTTCGCCCTGGTTGCGGGCGCGGGCTGGGCGGCGTACATCCTGCTGTCGGCGGCGGCCGGGCGGCGCTTTCCCGGTACGTCCGGGCTGTCGTTCGCGATGATCGTCTCGGCCGTGCTGATCGCTCCCGTCGGCATCACGACGGGCGGCGCCGACCTCCTGCAGCCGCACCTGCTGCTGATCGGGCTGGGCGTGGGCCTGCTGTCGTCGGTGATCCCGTACTCGCTGGAGATGCAGGCGCTGCGGCGGATGCCCAAGGAGGTGTTCGGCATCCTGATGAGCCTGGAGCCCGCGGTGGCGGCGCTGATCGGGGTGCTGGTGCTGGGCGAGATCCTGCACGTGCAGCAGTGGGCGGCGATCGTGTGCATCGTGGCCGCGAGCCTGGGCTCGACCCGCAGGGCCAAGAAGGGGTAAGGGCGGCTACTCGGCGTCGGGGTCGGCCCAGATGCCGCGGACGTGCTGGATGTGCTTGCCCATGATGTGCCTGACCGCCTCGCCGTCGCCGCTCTTGAGCGCGTCGAGCAGGGCCAGGTGCTCTCTGGCCGAGTCGGTGAGCGTGCCGCGCTGCGACAGCTGCGACAGGCCGTACAGGCGGGCCCTGTTGCGCAGGTCGCGCACCACGGCGACCAGGTGGGCGTTGCCCGACAGGGTCAGCAGCTCGACGTGAAAACGCAGGTCGGCGTCGACGTAGGCGAGCAGGTCGCCGCGTTCCGCCGCGTCGACGATCTCCTGGGCGAAGGGCCGCAGCCGTTCGAAGTCGTCGGCCCGCGCCGCGTCGGCCAGGCGGCTCACGGTCGGCACCTCGATGAGCTGGCGGATCTCGGTCAGCTCGTCCAGGTCTCGCTCGGACAGCTCGGTGACCCGGAAGCCCTTGTTACGCACCGCCTCGACCAGGCCCTCCTTGGCCAGGTCGAGCATGGCCTCGCGGACGGGCGTCGCGGACACGCCGAACTGCCCGGCGAGCACCGGCGCCGAGTACACCACTCCCGGGCGCATCTCCCCCGCGACCAGCGCGGCACGGAGCGCGTGCGCCACCTGTTCGCGCAGGCTCTGCCGTTCCCCCACCATCGGCAGGTCCAGCCGGCCCTCGACAGCCATCGGCCCATCCCCTCCTACGTCCACGCCTCGTATGCGGCGGCGGCGACCACGAGGTCCTCCCACGCCATGCCCGTGCTCTTGAAGACGCGGGGCCCGGCCCCCGCGGCCACCCGCCCAGCGACCAGCTCGGCGAGGTTCCCGGCGAGGTGATCGGTGGTGATCGTACCGTGGCGTAGCGGAATGACGACATCGCCTGCCTCGGCCAGTGCCGCCGATCGGGCCTCGACGACGAGGGTGGCGCGGGCGACGAGGTCGTCGTCGAGCTCGCGGGCGTCTGGCTCGTGCGACCCGACCGCCACCACGGTGGCGCCGTCGGGGGCGAGTTTACCTGGGAAGAGCGGCTCTCTGGCGGTGGTGCAGCAGGCGATCAGGTCCGCCCTGGCGACCGCCTCGCCGACCTGCTCGCCGGAGGCGGGCAGCACGAGGGTCTCCAGGCCGCGGGCGCGGCAGCGGCCGGCCAGGGACTCGGCGCGTGAGCGGTCGCGGCCGACGAGGGTGACCCGCTCGACGGGGCGAACCTCCGCCAGGGCCAGGACGTGGCCCCACGCCTGCGGGCCGGTGCCGAAGACCAGCAGGTCGCGGGCGTCGGGGGCGGCCAGGTGGCGGACGGCGAGCGCCGAGACCGCCGGGGTGCGCAGTGAGGTGAGCGCGAGGCCGTCCATGGCCGCGAGCGGGGTGAGGGTCTCGCCGTCGAGCAGCAGGTACGTGCCCTGGATGCGCGGCAGGCCGCGGCCGGGGTTGGCGGGCGCGACCGTGACGGCCTTGAGCCCGGCGTACCGTCCGGCAGCGGCGGGCATCAGCAGGAGCTGCCCGGCGGGCAGCTCGACGATGGGCCGCCGCGGCGTGTCCTCCGGGTCGAGACCGGCCCGCAGCGCGTCCTCCAGGATCTGGACGGCACGCGCCACGGGTACCAGCCGCTCGATGGCGGTGGCGTCGAGGTAGGGCAGGGAGTTCATCGCATCCAGGTCGGGGTCAGCGGAGGGTGAAGCCGGTGCCGATGGGGTCGTCGGGGTCGAGCTCGAAGGCGTGCCTGCCGGTGCGGTAGGCCATGCCTTCGATCTCGGGGATCACGCCCCGCCCGGCCACGCCGGTCACCCGGGCGCGGAAGGTGGTGCCGACGATGCCGTCGTGGATCAGGGTGCCACGGAAGCCGTCCTCGTGCAGCAGGGCGAGCCTGGCGGCCGTGCCCGAGCCGCACGGCGAGCGGTCCACCTCGCCGTCGGCGAACACCGTGACGTTGCGCTGGTGGCCGTCGCCGTCGAGCTCGTCGTAGAAGATCACGCCGTAGACGCCCGACAGCCGGTCGTCGTCCGGGTGCCGCGAGGCCGGGTGGCCCGCCAGGTCCGCCTTGATGCGGCGGGCGTGCGCGATCAGCTCCGTCAGGTGCTCGGGCCGCACGCTCAGGCCGAGCGCGGCGGCGGGCACGGACGCGTAGATGGCCCCGCCGTAGGACAGGTCCGTCGTGGTTGCGCCGGCGGGGACGCCGCGGGCGATCACATACGACGGGACGTTGACGAACGTGACGGACTGGATGCGCCCGCCCGAGCTGCGCACCCTGGCGGTGACGCGGCCGGAGGGGACGTCGATGACCACGTCGCTCTCGCCGTCGGGGTCCGCCTTGACCAGGCCCTCCTGGACTGCGTGGACGCCGAGCGCGATCGTGCCGTGGCCGCAGGCGGTGGAGTAGCCGTCCTTGTGCCAGAACAGCACGCCGAGGTGGGCGCCCGGGTCGTCGGGCGGCACCAGGAAGCAGCCGTACATGTCGGCGTGGCCGCGCGGCTCGTGGCAGAGCAGCCGCCGAACGCCGTCCACGGTGGGGTCCAGGGTGGGGTCCGCCGCGTTGGCGCGGCGGTCGAGGACGGTGGCGCCGGGGATCTCCGGCACGCCGCCGGTGACGACCCGGAAGGGCTCACCGGCGGTGTGGTAGTCGATCGTGGTGATCACAGTTCGAACCCTTCGGGGAAGGGGTCGCGAGGGTCGAGGAAGTACTGGGCGGTTCCGGTGACCCAGGCGCGACCGGTGATCGACGGGACGACCGCGGGCCTGCCGCCGACCGTGGTCTCCTCCAGCAGCCTGCCGACGAAGCGGGTGCCGATGAACGACTCGTTGACGAAGTCACTGCCCAGGCCCAGCTCGCCGCGGGCGTGCAACTGGGCCATGCGGGCGCTGGTGCCGGTGCCGCACGGCGAGCGGTCGAACCAGCCGGGGAAGATCGCCATCGCGTGCCTGGAGTGCCGGGCGTCGGAGCCGGGCGCGGCGAAGTAGACGTGGTGGCACCCGCGGATCCGCTCGTCCTCGGCGTGGACGGGCTCGTCGGCGGCGTTGATGGCGTCCATGGTCGCCAGGCCGGCGGCGAGGATCTCGTTCTTGGCCTTGCGGTCGAACGGCAGCCCGTAGGCGTCCAGGTCGACGATGGCGTAGAAGTTGCCGCCGTAGGCCAGGTCGTAGCGGATGTGACCGAAGCCGGGCACCTCGACCTGCGCGTCCAGCCGGTCGCTGTAGGCGGGGACGTTGCGCAGGGTCACCGACATGGCCATGCCGTCCTGCACCGCCACGTCCACCACGACCAGGCCCGCCGGGACCTCCAGCCGCACGGTCGTGACGGGCTCGACCACCTCCACCATGCCGGTCTCGACCAGGACGGTGGCGACGCCGATCGTGCCGTGGCCGCACATCGGCAGCAGCCCCGAGACCTCGATGAACAGCACTCCCCAGTCGGCGTCCGGCCTGGTGGGCGGCTGGAGGATGGCGCCGCTCATGGCGGCGTGGCCGCGCGGCTCGTTCATCAGGAGCCTGCGGATGTGGTCGAGGTTGTCACGGAAGTAGACACGCCGCTCGGCCATGCTGGCGCCGGGGATCACGCCGACTCCGCCGGTGATCACGCGGGTCGGCATGCCCTCGGTGTGGGAGTCGACGGCGTGGAAGACCCGGCGGGTCCTCATCGCAGGCCCTCCGCCAGCACCTTCTCCGTCGCGGCGCGGACGGCCGCCGCCTGCTCCTCGGTCAGCGGCACTCGCGGGTGGCGGCTGGGGCCGCCGTACCGGCCGGCGAGGTCCATGGACAGCTTGATGGCCTGGACGAACTCGGTCTTGGAGTCCCAGCGCAGCAGCGGGTGCAGCGTCTTGTAGAGCGGCAGCGCGGTGTCGAGGTCGCCGGCGACGGCGGCGCGGTACAGGGCGACGTTGGAGGCGGGCAGCGCGTTCGGGTACCCGGCGATCCAGCCGACGGCCCCGGCCAGCGCCAGTTCGAGCAGCACGTCGTCGGAGCCGATCAGCAGGTCCAGGCCGGGGGCCAGCTCGGCGATCTCGTAGGCGCGGCGCGGGTCGCCGGTGAACTCCTTGACCGCCACGATCAGGCCCTCGTCGAACAGCCTGGCCAGCAGGGCCGGGGTGAGGTCGACCTTGGTGTCGTAGGGGTTGTTGTAGGCCACGATCGGCACGCCCGCCTTGGCCACCTCGCGGTAGTGCTCCACGACGGCCCGCTCGTCGGCGCGGTAGGAGTTGGGCGGCAGCAGCAGCACCGAGCCGCAGCCGGCCTCGCCCGCCCGCTCGGCCCAGCGGCGCGACTCGTCGGCGCCGTACGCGCCCACGCCGGGCATCACGTTGCGCCCGCCGACGGCCTCGACGGCGGTTCGCATCACCTGCACCCGCTCGTCGGCGGTGAGGGTCTGGTACTCGCCCAGCGACCCGTTCGGCACCACGCCGTCACAGCCGTTCTCCACCAGCCACCGGCAGTGCCCGGCGTAGCCGTCGAAGTCGACCGACAGGTCCTCGCGCAGCGGCAGCGCGGTGGCGACCATGACGCCGTGCCAGGGCTTGATCCGATCCGTCATGAAACAGGTCCTCCGTTACGGGGTTTGCTGTGGGTGCTGATGTCGGGGGTGGGGCTGGTGTCAGCGGTGGGGCCGGTGTGAGGGGTGGGGCCGGTGTCGTCTTGGGAGCCGATGTCGGCGCTGGGGTCCAGCGCGGCGAGCGCCCCGAGGCTGACGGGCTGGGCGATGGGACGCCGGGGCGGCTGGGGCGGCTCTCCGGCCAGGCAGGCGACGGCGTGGCCGCAGATGCGGCCCTGGCACCAGCCCATGCCGGGCCGGGCGAGCAGCTTGATCGACCGCGCGTCGGTGGCGCCGAGCGCCTGCGCCTCGCGGATGCGCGACAGCGGCACCTCCTCGCACCGGCATACCAGCGTGTCATCGCGCAGCCACCCCTGCCAGCCGGGTCTGACCGGGTATGCCCGCTGGAGCGCCTCGCCGAACGCGCGCAACCTGCGCCGTCTGCGGGTCAGCAGACCGGGGACCGGCCCGGGGTCGCCCCCGCGGGCGGCGGTGACGGCGAGGCCGGCGATGCGGCCCTCCAGCTCCGCCAGGTGCCGGCCGCCGACGCCGGTGGGCTCGCCCGCCGCCCAGACCCCGTCCACCGAGGTCCGCTGCGCGGCGTCCACGTCCAGGACGGGGCTGCCGTCCACGTCGGCTCGGGTGCGGCAGCCGAGCTGGACGCCCAGCTCGATCTGCGGGACGAAGCCGTATCCGAAGGCCAGCGTGTCGCACTCCAGCTCGCGGGTGGCGACGACGTTCCAGCTGGGGTCCAGGCGGGCGATGGTGACGCCTTCCAGCTCGTGCTCGCCGTGCGCGGCGACCACCGCCTGGCGGGTCCGGTACGGCACCCGCCTCCTGACCAGCTCAAGGCCGTATCCGGCGGCCTCGCCCAGCTTGCCCGCGGCCAGCATCGGGTGCCTGGCCAGGCCGAGCCCGCCGTTGGCCTCGTACACGCCCAGCACGTCGGCGCCCGCCCCGGCGAGGCCCGCCGCCACGGGCAGCAGGAACGGCCCGGTGCCCGCTACGACGATCCGCCTGCCGGCGACGACGTTGCCGCCCTTGAGCAGCGCCTGCGCGCCGCCGGCCGTGAGGACGCCGGGCAGGTCCCAGCCGGGGAACGGCAGCGGCCGGTCGTACGCCCCGGTGGCGATCAGCAGGTCCCGGCACAGGACTGCGACGTTGCCGCCGGGCGTGACGCACTGGACGGCGAACACTCCGTCGTCCTGCCTGGACACGGCCCACACCTGGTGCTTGAGCAGGAGGTCGGCGCGCTCGCCGAGGGCCCGTCCCTGCCGGAGGAACCGGTCGAACCCGGCCGCGGCGTGCCCGGCGCCGGGGTCGGCGGGGTGGCGGAAGTACTGGCCGCCGAGGCGGGCGCCCGAGTCGACGAGCGCGACGCGCAGCCCGCCGAGGGCCGCCGCGAGGGCTCCGGCCACTCCGGCGGGGCCGCCGCCGATCACCGCGAGATCGTAGGTGTCCGTCATGCGCCCGCTGCCTCCTCGACCGGCCCCTGCTTGACCGGCCCCTCCTTGACCGGCGCGGTCGTGACCGCGTCGCCCGGCTCGGCCTCCAGCAGGCAGGCGCGCTCGGGAGGGCGGCCGTTGACCGTGACCAGGCAGTCGAAGCAGACGCCGATGCCGCAGAACAGCCCGCGCGGGCGCCCGCCGAACCGGTCCGTCACGAGTGGGACCATAGACGGGTTTGGAAACGCTCGATGGAAGGCTTTGATCGGTGAGGCGGCTACTCACGGTCCTGCTGCTGGCCTG
>NZ_JBEXUP010000148.1:0-21003 GCF_040614375.1 Nonomuraea sp. NPDC005983 | reverse complement strand
GCCCGGCCCGGACGAGGTGCGCCGGGCCGGGGCCGGCGGTCAGCAGTTGCCGATCGCCGGGAGGCCGAGCACCCGCAGCGTGAGCCACTCGATGGCCAGGGGGCCGCCCTCGACGGCACCCGTCACATGGTCGGGTGCGGGCAGCGAGGTCCAGCGGGTGTTCACGCCCGCCCGGCAGTACTCGGAGCGGAGGCCGGCGCCCACCGCGTACGGGATGGTCTGGTCGCCCTTGGCGTGGTAGAGGAACATGGGCACGCGCGGGGGCGTCGCGCCGAGGCGGTTCTCCGCCAGGCGGGCCAGCCACTTGGGCTGGTTGAGCAGGTCCACCGGGCTGATGTCGGAGAAGCGCAGCCCGGCCAGCTCGCCGAGGTCGCCGACGCAGGCGTCCGCGGCGCGCGCCAGCAGGGCGCGGCCCCGGTCGTTGAGGTCGGCTTCCAGGTCCAGTTCGGGGTAGGCGGCGTCGAGACCGACCCCGGCCGCGGCCGCCAGGCCGAAGTCCGCGGTGCCCTCCAGGTGGTCGGCGACCGCGTGCAGGTCGGCCGGCACGCCGCCCGCCGCCACGCCCTTGAGCTTGAGCTCGGGCGCGTACGACGGCTGGAGCTGCGCCGCCCAGGCCGCCGAGGCGCCGCCCTGCGAGTAGCCCACGACGGCCACCGGCGCCTGCGCCGACAGCCCCGCACCGGAGACCCGCGTGGCGGCCCTGATCGAGTCGAGGACGGCGTGGCCCTGCGACACGCCGGCCATGTAGGTGTGCTGACCGGGCGTGCCGAGGCCCTCGTAGTCGGTGATCGCCACCGCGAAGCCCTTCAGCAGGAACAGGCTGACCAGCGCCAGCTCGGCCTCGCGGCCCTGGCTCATGCTGACCGAGGGGGCGCACTGGTCGCCGAGGCCGTGCGTGCCGACGGCGTACCCGATGATGGGCCGCCTGCCCAGCGCGTACGGCGCCTTGGGGACGAGCAGGGTGCCGGACACCGCGTTGGCCGAGCCGGTGGCCGAGGTGGAGCGATAGAGCAGGTGCCAGGCGTTGACCGGGACCTCCAGCAGCTTGCCCGGCAGGAGGTAGACCGTGGTCGGCTGGGCCGAGACGACGTCGCCGGCGGCCGCGGCGCGGGCCGGCGTCGCGACGAAGATCGACATGATCGATAACAGGATCACGGACATGCTGACGCGCACACATACTCTCATGGACCGCCCCTTCTCGGGTGGGGGATCACGCTGGGGACGGCGGCGCCGCGAATGGATCGTTACCCGCGAGTAACTCGCTGTCAAGCCTCTGAAATGTCCGGAGTCAGACGCGCGGAAACCGCGGGCGAGGCGGCGCTGGTCATGCACTATGGGGGGATGGATTCTGGGTCGGTCGCCTTCCTCCGCGAACTGCTGGCAGAAACCGGCTGGGTGGAGCGCACCCGCGAACTCGGCCTCGCCCTGCGCGCGACCCGCTCCCCCGGCGGGCTGCTCCTGGTCGGCACGCCTGACGACGAGCCGTGGCACCTGACCGCGCACCTCACCGACGAGGCCCGGCTGTCGGAGCTGCCGCAGCTCGCACCCACTCTGGTCCGCTGGTCACCGCCCGCCGACGCGCCCCCGCACCTGCGGGTGGGGCTCGACCGTGTCCAGCGGGCCGGGCGCGGCGAGACCCTGTTCGTGCTGGCCGAGCAGCAGGCGCCGGTACCGCTGCTGGAACGGGTCGACGACGCGCGGCGCACCGGCGCGACCATCCTGGCGCTGGAGGGGGCCGACTCGGAGCTGACGGGGCTGGCCCACGACGCGATCGCGGTGCCGCCACGCGGGCTGATCACCTTCGACGGCGCCCAGCACCTGGTCAGTGCCGCCGCCGGGGAGATCCCGCAGCGTCCGAACCTGCGCGAGCGGCTCGCCCGCCTCCTGGAGAAGGTGAGCGGGCCCCAGCTGGCCGACTGACCGCCTTCGGCCTACACCTGGCTCGGGTCCGGCGCTGGACGCTGCGCGTCCAGGTGGCCCAGGAGGGTGGCGTCCAGGGCGGCGGTGGCGTCCTCGATGGCGGCGATCAGCACCGCCTGGACGGGGTCCGGCTCGCCCGACCTGGTACGGCTCACCCGGGTGACCGCGTCCAGCCGCCTCGCACCCACGTCCCGGACCTCGCTGACCCGCACCTCCCCCTCCGGCACGTCCAGCAGGGCGAGCGTCGGCACGATCGCCACCCCGTGCCCCGCCGCCACCAGCGCCAGCGCCGGACCGAACTCGGTGATGACGTGCACCTTGCGCGGCTCGAAGCCGTGCAGCCCGGCGAGCCGGTCGAGCGCCTGCCCGCACGCCTGGTCGGGCTCGCCCGCCACCCACGGGACGTCCGCCAGGTCCGCGACCGTGCGCGGCGGCTCCGGCCAGTCGGGCGGCACCACGATGCGGTACTCGTCCACGTAGAGGGGACGGGTGGCCAGCGACGGCTGGGCCAGCACCGGCAGGCTCATGTCCTGCTCGGTGATCAGGACGTCGACCGACCCGAGCCGCAGTTCCTGCAGCGCGGGCTGCCCGTACACCTCGTGGATGACCGGGACGATCTTGGGATGCCGGGCGGCCAGGTCGCGCATGGCGGGCACCAGCATGTGCTTGATCACCGTGGGGAACGCCGCGATGCGCACCGGCCCGGCGAGCCGCTCGGTGAAGCGGGTCAGCTCGCGCCTGGCCTCGGCCAGTTCGCCCTCGACCCGTTCGGCGTAGCCCGCGAGCACCCGTCCGGCGGGGGTGAGCGAGACGCGGCGCTGGGAGCGGTCGATGAGCGCCAGCCCCACCTCGCGCTCCAACTGGGCGAGCTGCTGCGACACGGCGGACGGAGTCAGGAACAGCGCCTCGGCCGCGCGCATCACCCCGCCGCGGCGGGCGACCTCATGCAGGATGCGCAACCGCCGGGGGTCGATATCCATACAGGGCACCTTACGCCCCGCATTAGATATCTTTAATTGCACTTCAAAGCAGGAATTCCTGACAATGGCCCGCATGGATCTCCTTCTCGCCGCTGTCGGCTGGCTCGGCGCCGCCCTGCTGCTGTTCGGCTACGGCATGGTCTCCACGTCCCGCATGTCGGGGGACGGCGCGAGGTACCAGGTCATCAACCTGGTCGGCTCGGTGAGCCTGATGATCAACAGCGCCTACAACGCCGCCTGGCCGTCGGCCGGGCTCAACCTGGTCTGGGCCGCGATCGGCATCGTCGCGCTCGTCAAGCTCGCCCGCCTGGGAATCGCCAAGTGACCGCCGAGCCCGCCCATCGCGTCAGGGAGAGCGCGCTCACGAGCCCGGCGGCCGTCTGAGCTCCCGGCAGATCCGCCCGGACTGATCGTCGAGCACCGGCCGGGCCACACGCGCCCCACGCATCACACCGCCCCAGCGAGCGCCTCCGACCAGGCCATATGAACGTTCATAAATCCACTCTTGTCAGGGTTGAAAGTGTGTGACATTTTACATTACACAACGTGAAACGGCGGGCCAGGATTCGGGGGCCGCCTAGCCCGCTCCAGCCCCCAAGGAGTGGTATGCGAACCATCACCTCATTACTCATCGCTGCCTCAATCACATTGGCAGCACAAAGCGTGTCTGCCGGACTCGCGCTTCCCGCGGTCGCGGCAGCCCACAACCCGGTCCCTGCCGGAGCCGTCGCCGCCGCTCCGGCCGGCACCGTCACCCCTGCTCACAGCGCGGACCCGGCGCCCGCGCGGGACCTCGGCGGCGAACCCGACCACCGTCTGCACAAGCCGCTGCCGATCGACGAACGGGCGCCGCTGCCCGCGTCGACCCGCGAGGCGCGCCGCGACTACGACGCGCCGAACACGCTGAAAACTCAGAAGAGGCCCTCCTTGAACAGGAGAACCGCGGCCGCCTCCGAGTGCGCGGTCTCCGAGTTCACCGGCAAGACCGGCGAGGCGCTGATCGAGGCGATCAAGAAGGCCGACACCACCTGCGTCAACACCCTGTTCACCCTGACCGGCGGCGACGCGGGCGCGGCCTTCGGCGAGTCGAAGATGGTCACCGTCGCCGACGCCTTCCGGGCCAACGCCACCGCCTACCCCGGCGACAACAGCACGTCGACCGCGCAGCTCGTCCTCTACCTCCGCGCGGGCTACTACGTGCAGTGGTACCACCCCAACGACGTCGGCCCGTACGGCGATGCGCTCAAGAACGCGATCAAGCCCGCGCTCGAGGCGTTCTTCGCCAACAGCCACTCGGGCGACGTCACCGACGCCAACGGCGAGACTCTCGGCGAAGCGATCGTCCTGATCGACAGCGCCGGGCAGAACGCCGCCTTCCTCTCGGTCGTCAAACGCTTCCTCGAGGCGTTCGACGGCTCCTACGACAAGCTGTGGTGGATGCGCAACGCGGTCAACTCGGTGTTCACCGTGCTGTTCCGCGGCCACCAGCTGCCGGAGTTCGTCTCGGCGGTGGAGGCCGACAGTAGCGTGCTCGACTCCCTGCAGTCGTTCGCGGCCAAGCACCTCGATCTGCTGGGCACGGACTCGGCGTTCCTCACCGTCAACGCGGGCCGGGAGCTGGGCCGCTTCCTCCAGCACGCCTCGCTGCTGCCGAAGGTGAAACCGCAGGTCATCTCGCTGCTCGGGAAGACCTCGATCACCGGGGAGACCGCGCGCCTGTGGGTCGGCCTGGCCGAGATGGCCGACGCCTACGACAAGGCCGCCTGCGCCGACTACGGCGTCTGCGACCTGCAGAAGCGAGTGAAGGAGGCGACGCTGCCCGTCAGCCACACCTGCGGCCCGACGCTGCGCATCGTGGCCCAGGAGATCAGCGCCGAGCAGCTCGCCGAGGCCTGCACCAGCCTGCAGAACCAGGACGCCTACTTCCACGGCCTGGTCAAGGACTCGGGCCCGGTCGCGAACGACAACAACACCACCCTCGAGGTGGTCGTCTTCAACTCCTCCACCGACTACCAGACCTACGCCGGCGTGATCTACGGGATCGACACCAACAACGGCGGCATGTATCTCGAGGGTGACCCCGCCGCGGCGGGCAACCAGCCCAGGTTCATCGCCTACGAGGCCGAGTGGGCGCGCCCCTCGTTCGAGATCTGGAACCTCAATCACGAGTACACCCACTACCTCGACGGCCGGTTCGACATGTTCGGCGACTTCGCAGAGGGGTCGAAGACGCCGACGGTCTGGTGGGTCGAGGGTGTGGCGGAGTACGTCTCGTGGTCCTACCGCAAGCTCGACGACACCAACGCCGCCGCCGAGGCGGGCAAGCACACCTACCCGCTGAGCGCGCTGTTCGACACGGCGTACGGCGACGGGCAGACCCGCGTCTACCCGTGGGGGTACCTCGCGGTGCGCTACATGTTCGAGAGGAATCCGGCCGAGGTGACCACCCTGCTCTCGCACTACCGCAAGGGCGAGTGGGACGCGGCGCGGACGTTCCTGAAGTCCCTGAACCGTGACGCCGACTTCGACACCTGGCTCACTGCCTGCGCCGCCGGGGCGTGCGGCGGCGACGGCGGCCAGGACCCCTCGACGCCGTGCTCCTCCCCCGACACCAGGGCCATGGCGCGCAACTGCACCCGCAGCGAGATCACCGGGGTCAAGGGTGACTACGCCTACTTCTACATCAGGATTCCCGAAGGGGTGAAGCAGCTCAAGATCACCGCAACCGGCGGGACGGGCAACGCCGACCTCTACTTCAACAAGTCCGCCTGGGCGACGACCGAGGCCAACCAGAGCCGGTCCACCAACCCCGACAACAGCGAGACCCTGACGGTGACCGACCTCACGCCGGGCCGCGACAACTACATCAGCCTGTACGGCGTCACCGACTTCAGCGGCGTGCGCCTCACCACCGAGTACTGACATCACACCCATGGGGCGCCTCTCCTGTACGGGGGAGGCGCCCTCTCTTTTGGGCCACCACCGTTACCTTTCCGTGTCTTGCCAAATGTCCGATATGAACGCTCAAATATGAACGTTCATATCTCGGAAGGGACACCCCCCATGAACCGTCGCAGCCTCCTCAGCCTCGCCGTCACCGGCGCGCTCGCCCTCGGCGCCGCCGCGTGCGGCGGTTCCGGTCCGGCAGCACAGGCAGGTCCCGTCAAGATCACCGTGTGGAGCTGGAAGCCCGCCTCGGCCGGGCTCGCCGCCGTGGCCAAGGACTTCGAGCAGGCCCACCCGAACATCAAGGTCACCGTCCAGGACATCGGCAACCCGGCGATCTGGGACAAGATCACAATCGGCATGGCGGCGGGCGGCAAGGGCCTGGCCGACGTCATGCACATCGGCGTCGACTACCTGCCCGGCTACCTGGAGAAGTTCCCCGGAGGCCTCGCCGACCTGCGCAAGTTCGGCGCCGACAAGCACAAGGACGCCTTCGCCAAGGGCCTGTGGCCCACGGTCACCGGCAAGGACGGCGGCGTCTACGCGATGCCATGGGAGGTCAACCCGCAAGGCTTCTTCTACCGCTCCGACATCTTCGACAAGGCGGGCGTCGACCCGGCGTCGATCAAGACCTGGGACGACGCCATCGAAGCCGGAAAGAAGATCAAGGAGAAGACCGGGGCGTACCTGATCGGCCTCAAGGCCAGCGTCGTCGACATGGACTTCTTCCAGGCACTGCTCCAGCAGCAGGGCGCGTTCTACTTCGACGGCCAGGGCAACGTCACGCTCAACGCCGCGCCCGCCGTGCAGGCCATGTCGCTCATCAAGAAGATGAACGACGCGGGCATCGTCGCCGACATCTCCGGCGAGGGCACCTGGAAGCAACTGGTCAGCGCCGGGAAGCTGGCCGTTCTGCCCTGGCCGGCGTGGGCGGTCAGCTATCTCGAGGAGGACCGCGCCGACCAGAAGGGCAAATGGCGGGTCATGCAGCCGCCCGCCGTCACCCAGGGCGGCAAGCGGGCCGCCATCGTCAACGCGACCTACCTGTCGGTCTCCGGCACCAGCCCGCACCCGCAGGAGGCGTACACGTTCGTGGAGTACGCCCTGACCAGGCCCGAGGCCATCAACAAGGCCTTCAGGGAGGGCGGCGTCTTCCCCGCCCTGACCGCGGCCTACGCCGACCCGATGTTCACCAAGCCGTCGGACTTCTACGGCGGCCAGCCCGCGCTGAAGACCTTCGTCGACTCGCTCACCGAGGGCGCGGACGCCACCTACTACTCGGGCGACTACGCGCGGGCCCTGAAGATCGCCAGCGACGCCCAGACGAAGGTCCTGCTCAAGGGCGCCGACCCGGCTGCCGCGCTGACGGAGGCGGCCCAGCAGCTCGCCCAGCAGACCGGCAGGAAGCTCGCGGGATGACCCTCACCATGACACGGCGGCGGGCCGCCGGGACCGGGTCGGCTCGCCCCCGCCGATCGTTCGTCACCCGGAGGAACATCCCCTACCTGCTGATCCTGCCCGCGCTGCTCGGCTTTGTGGTGTTCAAGGCGTACCCGATCCTCGCGGCGCTCTACATCAGCCTGACCACGGGGGCGGGGGCCGCGCGCCACTTCGTCGGCATGGACAACTACGTCCGCCTGGTCAACGACCCGCTGTTCTGGACCTCGCTGTGGAACACCGCGCAGATCCTGATCGTGCAGGTCCCGCTGATGCTGCTGCTCGCGCTGCTCCTGGCCCTCGGGCTCGACTCCGCGGCCGTGAAGCTTCGCGGCCTGTGGCGGCTGGGCGTGTTCATGCCGTCGCTGACCGGCCTGGTGGCCTACGGCGTCATGTTCTCGGTGATCCTGAACAAGAACACGGGCCTGCTCAACTGGCTCCTGGACCTCGTCGGGATCGATCCTGTCAACTGGCTGGGCAGCCCCTTCTGGGCGCGGATCTCCATCATCATCGCGTTGACCTGGCACTACACCGGCTACAACGCGGTCATCTACCTCGCGGGGCTGCAGAGCATCCCGAAGGAGCTCTACGAGGCCGCGATGGTGGACGGCGCGGGCGCCGGACGCCGCTTCGTCTCCGTCACGATCCCCCAGCTGCGCCCGATCCTGCTGCTCACCGTGGTGCTGTCGACGATCGGCACCCTGCAGCTGTTCGACGAGCCGTTCGTGCTCACCGGCGGCGGCCCCGACAACGCCACGCTGACCATCTCGCTGTACCTGTACCAGAACGGCTTCCGCTACTTCGACTTCGGCTACGCCGCGGCGATCGCGTACGCGCTCACCCTGATCGTGGCCGGGTTCGGGATCCTGCAGCTGAAGCTGACGGGAGGCCGTCGATGAAGGGCTGGACGCTGACCTTCGCGCTGGCCGCGGTGTTCGCGCTCTGCGTCGGGCCGTTCTACTGGCTGGCCATGGCCGCCACGCACGCGAACGCCGACATCTTCTCCTGGCCGCCCAGGTTCTACCCCGGCGACCACCTCGGCGAGAACCTCGCCACCCTCGACGAGTCGATCGGGCTGGCGAACGTCCTGCAGAACACGCTGTTCGTGGCGACCGTCCAGACCGCGGCGGCGATCGTGGTGTCGCTGCTGGCGGGGTACGCCTTCGCGAAGTTCCAGTTCGTCGGACGCAACGCGTTCTTCGTGCTGCTGCTCTCGACGCTGGTGATTCCCGGCGGCGTGACGATCATCCCGATCTTCGAGCTGATGAACGAGATCGGGCTGATCGACAGCTATCCGGCGCTGATCCTGCCCAACCTGTCGGTGCCGTTCGGCATCTTCCTCATGCGCCAGTCGCTCCTCGCCCTGCCCGACGAGCTGCTCGACGCGGCGCGGATCGACGGCTCGGGCGAGCTGCGGGTGCTGTGGCGGGTCGTGATCCCCGTCATGCGTCCCGTGCTGGCGGCGCTGGCCGTCTTCCTCTTCCTCGGGGCGTGGAACGACTTCCTGTGGCCGCTGATCGCGCTGCGCACCCCCGAGATGTACACGCTGCCCGTCGCCCTGGCCACCCTGCAGGGGCTGGCCAAGACCGACTTCGGCCAGGTCATGGTGGGCACGGCGATCTCGTCGCTGCCCATGATGATCCTCTTTCTCGTTCTTCAACGTCAGTTCATCTCCGGCCTGCTGGCCGGAGCCACGAAGGGATAGACATGCAGTTGTGGCAGCCCCACACGGCCCCCGGCGCCGCGCCCACGGTGTCGACCACGGTGTCGCTCTCCGGCGCCGCGGGCGACGTGGTCGTCGAGCTCTCCGGCGCCTCCGAGGCCACCTCCACCCGGGTGACCGAGGACGTGTGGCTGATCGAGGCGCAGTCGGCGGAGGGGATCAGCGCCCAGTGGCGGATCCCGTGCGTGTCGGTCAGTGCCTTCTGGACGCCGGACAGCGGCGCCCATCGCTGGTTGCCGCCGAGCTGGCGGGCGCCCAAGACGTCCTCTCTGGCCGTGGGCGCGCCCGCGATCTCGCTGATCGGCACGGCCGACGTCAACGTGTGCACGGTGGCGCTCGCCGACGGGGTCGGCGAGGTGCGCTTCAGCGGCGGGGTGGTCGAGGAGACCGGCGAATTCCTGTTCGTCGTGGAGCAGGCGAGCGGGAGCCTGAGCCTCCGGATCGACCTGTCGGACCGGCCGTTCTCCGCGGCGTTGGCCGAGGTGGCGGCCTGGTGGGGGCAGGGCAGGCCGTTGCCGCCGACGCCTCGGGCGGCCAGGCTGCCGGCCTACTCGACCTGGTACAGCATGCATCAGGAGATCAGCGAGGAGTCGGTCGAGGTCCAGGCGCGGCTCTCCCGCGAGCTGGGCTGCGAGACCATCATCGTGGACGACGGCTGGCAGACGGCCGACCGCGGCCGGGGCTACGCCTTCTGCGGCGACTGGGAGCCGAACCCAGCGTCATTTCCCGATTTTTCAGGACATGTGGAGCGGGTGCACGCGCTGGGGCTGTCCTACCTGCTGTGGTACGCGATCCCGTTCGTCGGCAAGGAGAACGCCGCCTTCGCCCGGTTCGAGGACAAACTGCTCACCTACGCCGACTACATGGACGCGGGTGTGCTGGACCCCCGCTTCCCCGACGTGCGCGCGTTCATCGTCGACCGCCTCTCGCAGGCCGTCGAAGCGTGGAACATGGACGGCCTGAAGATCGACTTTGTCGACTGGTTCGCCAGGGTGAACCCGCCCGCCCGCGACGGCATGGACTGTCCCGAGGTCTCCGAGGGCGTGCGCCGCCTGCTCGACGCGCTCGACGTACGGCTGCGCCGCGCCAAGCCCGAGGTGCTGATCGAGCACAGGCAGCCCTACACCAGCCCCGGCCTGTGGCCGTACGCCAACATGATCCGTGCCGTGGACTGCCCGCTCAGCCCGCAGGAGAACCGCCAGCGGACGATCGACCTGCGCCTGCTCGCGGGACCGCTCGCCGTGCACTCCGACATGATCCTCTGGCACGCCGCGGAGCCGCCTCAGCAGGTGGCCGTGCACCTGATCAACGCGCTGTTCTCGGTGCCGCAGATCTCCGTCGACCTCACCGCGCAGACCGGCGCGCAGCGGGCGGCGCTGGCGTTCTGGCTGGGGGTGTTCCGTGAGCACCTGGACACGTTGCAGCTCGGCGTCCTGGAGCCGACGGGCGCCGAACACGGCTTCCCGCTCGTGCGAGCCTATGATGAGAGGACCACGATCATCGCTCGCTACGCGCCGCTCCCGGTGCGGGTCCCCGGCGAGGGGTGGCAGGACTTCCTGGTCGCCAACGCCGACTCCGACCCCGCCGTGCTGCTCGTCGGCGAAACCGACGAGCAGGTCGCGGCGAGCGTCCACGACTGCGAGGGCGCGCTGGTCTCGTCCCCCAGGCTGAGCCTGGGGCCCGGCGTGACGATCGTGGACGTGCCGACGGGCGGCTTGCTGCGGCTACGCCGTACCAACCAGGAGGGCTGAATGCGCAGGTCGCGCGGGGTCACCATTGAGGATGTCGCACGCGCGGCCGGAGTTTCCCGACAGACCGTCTCCAACGTCTTCAACGCCCCCTACAGGCTCAAGCCGGAGACCCTGCAACGGGTCAGCGCGCTGATCGAGGAGATGGGCTACCGGCCCGACCAATCGGCGCGCAGCCTCAAGTCGGGTACCAAGCGGATAATCGCCTATCTGACGCCTGCCGCCGACGATCCGGCCAACCCCAACCCGGTGATGAGCGGCTTCCTGGAGGCCATGGTCACCGTGTCGGGCGAGGCCGGGTACAAGGTCCTGCTGGTGCGTCCGCGTCCCGATCAGAGCCGGGAGCAGGCGATGGACGAGGTGATCGCCTCGCGCACGGTCGACGGGTTCGTCCTGGCGGACGTCCTGCACAACGATGGGCGCGTGGCACACCTGAGCGACGTCGGTTTCCCCTTCGTCGGGTTCGGGCGGACCGCCCCGGGCGAGCCGCAGACCTGGGTCGACGTCGACACCGTCCAGGCGATGATCGACCTGGTCGGGCTGCTGGCGAGCAAGGGGCACCGCAGGGTGGCCTTCCTCGGGCTGGAGTCGGAACGGCCCTGGGTCGGCCACCGGCACGAGGGCTTCCAGGCGGGGGTGCGCCGTTTCGGGCTCGACACCTCCCCCGCACTGGAGGTCGTCTCCCCCGCGCGGGACCCCGATTCGGTGACCGAGACGCTCAGGCCGCTGCTCACCGCCAGGGCCAGGCCGTCGGCGGTGGTCGCCGCGGGCGACTGGCTGGCCATGGGCGCCTACGCGGCGGCCAGGGCGGAGGGGCTGAGCGTGGGCTCCGACCTGGCGATCAGCGGGTTCAACGACCTGCCGGTCACCGCGTTCCTGCAACCGGCGCTGACCACGGTGCGGCACCCCCTGCCGGAGATCGCCAACGCCCTGGTCACGCGCCTGCTCCAGGTCATCGGCGGCGGGCAGCCGCCACCCGCGGGCCTGCTCCTGCCGGGAACCCTCGTGGTCCGCGACAGCACCGGCTAACGGGCGCGCCGCCCGTCAGTCGTCGTCCTGGTCGGCCTCTTCCCACGCCTTGTTGCGGTCGGCGGCGCGTTGCAGCGCGCCGGCGGCCTCCTCCTCGGTCTGGTACGGGCCCATCCGGTCCTTGTTGGGGCACCCCTTGTCGGGCTCCACTCGCATGTGCTTGAGACAGAACCACCACTGGCCATCGCTCACGGGGTCAATTCTGCCCCGTAGACTCGTGTTTCATGACGACACTGCTCCAGCCAGGGCGAGTTTCGCCCATCAGGAAGGTTCCCGCCCACATCGAGCGGCCGGAGTACGTCGGCAAGAAGCGGCCCAAGACCGGCGAGCCCGACGTGAAGACTCCCGAGACGATCGAGCGGATGCGCGTGGCGGGCCGGATCGCCGCCCAGGCCCTCGAAGAGGTCGGCAGACACGTCAGGCCGGGCGTCACCACCGACGAGCTCGACCGGATCGGCCACGAGTTCCTCCTCGGCCACGCCGCGTACCCGAGCACGCTCGGGTACAAGGGCTACCCCAAGTCGCTGTGCACCTCGATCAACGAGGTGATCTGCCACGGCATCCCCGACGACACCGTGCTGCGCGACGGCGACATCGTCAACGTCGACATCACCGCGTTCATCGGCGGCGTCCACGGCGACACCGACGCGACCTTCCTGGTGGGCGAGGTCGACGAGGAGTCGCGGCTGCTGGTCGAGCGCACCCGCGAGGCGATGATACGGGCGATCAAGGCGGTGGCGCCGGGCAGGCAGCTGAACGTGGTCGGCCGGGTCATCGAGGCGTACGCCAAGCGGTTCGGCTACGGCGTGGTGCGCGACTTCACCGGCCACGGCATCGGCACCTCGTTCCACTCCGGGCTGATGGTGCCGCACTACGACGACCCGTCGCTCCGCGTCGAACTGGTGCCGGGCATGACGTTCACGATCGAGCCGATGCTGACGCTCGGCACGATCGAGTACGACATCTGGCCCGACAAGTGGACCGCCGTGACCAAGGACCGCAAGCGCACCGCCCAGTTCGAGCACACGATCGTGGTGACCGACACCGGCAGCGAGATCCTCACCCTCCCTTAGGCAGCACACCGGTGACCGTCGTGCCCTCACCGCGCACGCTGGTCACCGACAGGTTGCCGCCCAGTTCGGCGAAGGTCGCCCGCATCCGCGCGATGCCCCGGCCCGGCTTGGCCGTGAACCCCTGGCCGTGGTCGCTCACGGTCAGCCGCAGGCCGGAGCGGCCCACAGTGACCGCGACCGACACCGTGGAGGCGCCGCTGTGCGCCTCCACGTTCGACAGCGCCTCGCCGACGGTGGCCAGCACGCCGCGCGCGATCCGCTGCGGTACGTCGGTGGCGGGCAGGGCCCAGATCTCGACGGCGATGCCCGTGCGTTCCGACCACTCCGCGAGGCAGCTCTCCAGCGCCTCGGCCAGACTTCGTCCCCCGCGCATGCGCGTCTCTTCCGCCAACTGAATGTCGCCTTCCCGAGCACCGCGAGCACGGCCGGCCCCCGAGCCGACGCTTCCCTCTGCGATGCGCAACCCCCCTCAAGGTCCGCGCATACACCTGATGGAGTGATGCCCATATCCCCTGCGAGCTAGCCTAGCCGCCGGGCTCTGACCTCGTGGAGCGAAGATAGAAGGCCGTGGCCGAACGGCTACTCGGCGCCCTCGTCCATGCGGTTGAGCCGGGCGAGATAGGCGTTGTAGGCGTCGAGTTCCGACTTACCGGCGGGGCTGCGGTCGGCCTTGCGGTCCTCCCGCCTGGCCTTCCTGTCCTCGTCCTGGTACCACTGGGCGGCGATCGCCAGCAGCACGATCAGGGTCGGGATCTCGCCGAAGCCCCACGCGATCGCGCCGCCGTTCTGCTGCTCCTCCAGCAGCGACCCGCCCCAGGGACGGTTGAGCTGCTCGTACCAGCTGGACGCGATCACCGTGCCGGTCATCATCAGCGCGATGCCGAAGAACGCGTGGAACGGCATGGTGACGAAGAGGGTCAGCAGCCTGCCCACGTACGGCAGCTTGTGCGGCGCCGGGTCGACGCCGACGATGACCCAGAAGAACAGCGACCCGCTGATCAGGAAGTGGAGGGTCATCCAGATGTGCCCGAGATGCTCCTCCATGGCCGAGGCGAACAGCGGCGTGAAGTACAGCGCGTAGGTAGAGGCGATGAAGATCGCGGTGGCGATGCCCGGATGCCCGGCGACCCGGACGAACCTGCTGTGCAGGATCGTCGTGAGCCACTCGCGCGGCCCCCTGTCGCCGCGCCTGACAGCCGGCTTGAGCGCGCGCAGCGCGAGCGTGACGGGCGCGCCCAGCACCAGGAAGATCGGGACGACCATGGAGAGCGTCATGTGCTCCACCATGTGCAGGTCGAACATGACCTTGGCGTACCGGGACAAGCCGCTCTGGGTGGCGACGACCAGCACCACGACCCCGACGAACCAGGCGGCGGTGCGGCCCCACGGCCAGCGGTCGCCGCGCCGCAGCAGCCTGACCACCCCGGCCCCGTAGAGCCAGGCCAGGACGGCGGCCACCATCGCGAAGAACAGGTCGAACCACCACATCGACACCAGGTTGGCCATCGAGATCGGCGGCGGCATCGGGAAGCCGAGCAGCTCGAAGGCCCGGTCGGCGGGCAGCGAGACGTCCGGCGGCTTGGTGCGCGACAACGCGACCGCGAGGCCCACGGTGGCGGACATGACCAGCAGCTCGCCGACCGCCATCCGGGTGAACGCGCCCGGCTTGCCCGCCTGGAGGCCGCTCAGCGTGCGCTGCCTGTGCCACCAGCCCGCGTAGCCGAGCAGCACGAACGCGACGGTCTTGGCGACGAGCAGCACCCCGTACGCGGACGTCCAGAGCTGGGTGATGTCGGAGAGCCGGGCCAGCACGCTGAACACCCCGGACAGGCCCACCACGACGAAGCACCAGAGCGCCATCCGGGAGAACCGGGCGGCGGCGATCGCGAGCTGCGGCTGGCCGCGCACGGCGTGCAGGGTGAGCACGCCGAGGCCGCCGACCCACAGCACGACCGCGACCAGGTGCAGTGACAGGCCCGAAGTGGCCAGGTCGTGGTTGGGCGAGGAGGACGAGTGGCCGGTGAGCGCGGGCGGCAGCACCGTCACCAGGGCGAAGACCAGCAGCCCCGCCGAGGTTCCGGCGGTGATGGCGCCGCGCGAGAACAGCGCGATCGCCACTCCGAACAGCACCACCAGCGTGAGCGCGATGCCCTGGCTGGTCTGGGTGGCGAAGCCGGTCAGGTAGTTGCCGCCGCCGCCCAGCTCGGTGATCGGCCTGGCCCAGGTCTCGGACGTCTCGAAGACGATCGTGGCGACGGCGGCGCCGGCCCAGCCGAGCGCGCTCCAGGAGGCGGCCCTGACGTAGCCGAGGGCGCTCTTGCCGAGCATGCCCTTGTCGTTCGGCAGCAGGAAGGTGGCCGCCAGCAGCAGCCCGACGGTGACCACCCCGGCCGCGTCGGAGAGCAGCTTCGACGCGGGCAGCGCCCACCGGGTGAGCGCCCCGGCGTCGGGCAGGCCGGGGATGATCCGCGGGAACGCCGAGCCACCGGCGACCATGGCGACCACCAGCGCGACGAGCGCGGCCACCGCCGCCGCGAACACGAGACGCGCGGCCCTGGTCACTGCTTCTTACCCCGGACGCTGAGCAGGAAGCCGATGCCGATGCCGACGAGCGCGCCGACGACGATCAGCAGCCAGACGGGGAACGACGCCGAACCGCCTCCCTCCGCCGACAGCGGGGTCACGGGGACCGAGCTGGCCTGGGCCGGAAGCGGCTGGGCGGATGCCGTGGCCTCGGCGGCCTGCCCCGGCGTGGGGCCCGGTGTGGCGGCCTCGACCTTGAAGGGGATCTCGCCCTCGATCGGGTGGCCGTCGGAGGAGACGACCCGGTAGGCGATCGTGTACTTCCCGCTGGGCAGCTCGCCCTGCAGGTCCTGGGTGACCACGGCGCCCTTGACGGCGGGGCTGCCGAACTGGTGCTCGGCCTTGTCGCCCTGCTCGCCGCGCACGACCACGAACGGCATGCGCACGGTCGAGCTGAACTCGAGCCTGACCCGGTCGAGGCTGCCGACCGTGGCGCCCTTGGCCGGGTCGCTGCTCTTGAGCGAGTCGTGCGCCAGCGCGGGCCCGGCGGTGCCGAGCACGAGCAGGGCGGCGAGAAGCGCGGTCAGGACCGCGAGCGGGGATCTCTTCATGACATCCCCAAGGCTACCGACGCGGACACCCGGTCCCGACCCCGCGCTACAGCCCCGTGCAGGCCAGCGCTCGCCGATAGGCCTCGACCGCCTCGTCGACCTCACCGAGCTGCTCCATGGTCTCGGCCGCGGCGTACCAGGTGCCGGCGACGCGGCGGGAGTCGGGCAGCGGCGTGAGCCTGTCGCGCACCGAGTGCACGTGCATCTCGGCCTCGGCGTGGTTGCCCAGGGCGGCGTGAGCGCGGCTGGTCAGCAGGTCGGCCTCGGCGCCGAGGGCGCGCACGTTCCCCGGCAGGAGTTCCTTCCCGGCCTGGACGTGACCGATGGCCTTGGCGGGCGAGCCCAGGACGATCTCGGCCCTGGCCAGCTCGACCTGGCACCGGGCGAGGTCGACCACGCTCGCCGAGGTCTGCGCCAGTTCCTCCGCGGCTCGCAGCATGATGTCGCGCGCTTCCCGTGCCTGGTGGGGGCGCACCCGCAGCAGCAGCCCGCCGAACATGTTCCGCATGCGTGCCAGGTTGCGCGGCTGGCCGCTCTCGGACTGCACCGCCAGAGCGCGCTCGGCGAAGGTGAGCGCCTCCTCACCGTGCCCGGTACTGTCCGCCACCAAGGCGGCGTTCCAGCAGGCGGCGACGATCGACCTGGGCGTGCCGAGTATGTCGGCGGCGTTGAGCAACTCTGCGGCGAACTGCCTGGCCCTGAGCATGTCACCGCGGTAGAGGTAGGCGGACAGGAGGGTGGCGCCCAGTTCGACCAGCAGGTCCGTCCAGGCAGGACGGGAAGGGCTGCCCAGGAGCTGCTCTCCGACCTCCACCGCTTCGGTGAGCCTGTCGCTGTCCCTGTAGACCCGGCACAGAGCGATGGCGTGCTCGATCTTGCGCTCTGGCGTGTTCTCCTCTTCGCGCAGCCGAATGAGAATGGAGATCGCCTGGTCGAGGTCGCCTGCCGCCTCCGTCGCCAGGGCCAACCCGAATTCCGTATCTTGACGGACCTTGGTGAGACCTGTCAGGTTGTTGTCGGCCAGTAGCTCAGCGAAGCGGGTGCGAGCCTCGGAGATCTCTCCGTTCTCCAGAGCCAGCCGCGCGTAGCCGAGCGCGAGCTCGATGTTCTCCATCTGCTCGGCGGTCACGCCGTTCACCAGATAGGAGAGCGAACAGTCGAGCTTCTGGGCCAGGAGCTCCAGAACGGCCGGGGTCGGGGTACGCTTGCCACTCTCGATCAAGGAGACGTAACTGTCAGACAATTCAGGGTGCGCGAGCTGCGCCTGAGATAGGCCGCGCTGTCGCCTGACCGTCTTGATACGGAGTCCCACCAGGTCAGATGTGGTCACAGCTGCCGCTCCCTGAGATGATTGCGTCGAGCAACACGATTAAACGAGGGAGAACCCCCAATGTTCACGCGTATTGCCCTGTCCGCACTTGCTGCCTTGATTGCGGCCGTTATGACCGTTGGAGGCCATGCTACGGCCGCAAACGCGGATTCGTCTCTCCAGATTGCGTACGATCTCCCAGCTTGCTGCTGACCATCGCCGCCGGTAGTAGGGGTCCTGGCACAGGTGTCCGCCAGCGCGGAGTTGAGGCCTCCAGGCAACGGCGACGGTCCCCTGCTGCCGCCGGAAACAACCCCCGTTTCTTCCGGAGAGATTCGGACGGTACCGGGCCTGTCTACATTCGATCTACAGGCCCTTCACGTCGTGGTCACGGTGACTAAGCTGCCTGGGTGGCTCCACACCGTGATCACACGAGAGGCGTACCGGCCGAGGGCCTGACTCTCCGTCTCCTGGGGCCGGTGGTCGGCGCACTGGACGACGACGAGGTCGATCTGGGGTCGCCGCGCCAACAGGCCGTCCTGGTGATGCTCGCCACCCGCGCTGGGCGAGTCGTCACCATGAGCCAGTTGATCGAAGGCCTGTGGGGCGAGGCGCCGCCTGCCAGCGCCGAACAGAGCGTCTACACCTATGTCGCCGGTTTGAGGCGCGTCTTCGAACCCGGCCGCGGACGGCGAGAGCCGTCGACGTTGCTGATCGGCACGGCAGGCGGCTATCGGTTGCAGGTCGATCCCGGTCAGGTTGACTCCCGCGTCTTCGCCGAGCGCCTCGACGCGGCCGGCGAGGCGCGGAGAGTCGGCGACCATGTCGCCGCGTTACGCCGCCTCCACCAGGCTCTCGCGTTGTGGCGCGGCCCGGCGCTCAGCGGCGTGCCAGGCCCTTTCGCCGAGAGCGAGCGCGCCCGCCTGGAAGAGCTTCGCCTGACCGCGGCCGAGGACCGGGCCGACACCCTCATGCGGCTCGGCCGCCCGCAGGAGGCGCTCGCCGGCCTTCAGGACCTGACCCGCCATCACCCCTTCAGGGAACGTCCCCGCGAGCTGCTCATGCTCGCCCTGCACGGAAGCGGCCGCCAGGCGGAGGCACTGACGGTCTTCGAGGAGACCCGGCGCCTCCTGTCCGAGGAGCTCGGCGTGGATCCGGGCGACGGGCTGCGCAGGGCGCATCAGCTCGTCCTGTCCGGCGCGGGCGGCGACGCGGTGCCCGCTCCGCCCGTGCCTCGGCAGCTGCCACGCGACCTCATCGGTTTCGTCGGCCGGGCGGACGAGAGCGCGCGCCTGAAGACCCTGCTGGTACCGGAGGGCGACGGCCCGCCGCACCCGTTCGTGGTGATCTCCGGGCCGCCGGGCGTCGGCAAGTCGGCGCTGGCCGTCCACGTCGCGCACATGGTGAAGGAGCGCTTTCCGAGCGGGCAGCTGTACGTCAACCTCCGTGGCGGCACGCCGAACGTCGCCCGGCTCTCGTCGCACGACATCCTCAGCCGGCTGCTCCGCGGCATCGGCACGCTGGACGACGCCATCCCCGCCGAGGCCGACGAGGCGGCCGCGCTGTGGCGGAGCAGGCTGCACGACAAGCGCCTGCTCATCCTGCTGGACGACGCCGCCGACCTGACGCAGGTCCGGCCCTTCCTGTCGGCGCCCATCGGCACGGCGTTGCTGGTGACGAGCCGCGAGTCTCTCATCGCCGGCGACGACTGCGTCCAGCTCCAGCTCGGCCCGCTGTCTGACGCCGAGGCCACCGCCATGCTGGCCGGGCTCGCCGGTGCGGGCCGCGTCTCCGCCGATCTCCCCGAGGCGACCCGGCTGGTCCGGCTCTGCGACGGCCTCCCCCTGGCTCTGCGGATCGCGGGGGCCCGCCTGGCCAGCCGTCCGGACTGGAGCGTGGGAGCGCTCGTGCGGCGGCTCAGCGACGAACGGGGGCGGCTGCACGAGCTGGAGGCGGGGGAACTCGCCGTCCGGTCCAGTCTCGCGGCGAGCTGGAACGCGCTCAACGGCAGCGCCCGCCCGGCCGACCGGCTGGCCGCGCGCATGCTGGCGCTGCTCGGGCTCCTGCACGTGCCGGACGTCACCACCGAGGCGGCGTCCTCGCTGTTCGACTCCTCGGCGCCGGAGGCCGAACGCGCCCTTGAGCGGCTGAGCGACGCCCACCTCCTGGAGCGCGGCGTGCCGGGGCGTTACCACCTCCACGATCTCGTCAGGCTCTTCGCCGGCGAGCTGACGCCCGCCGGCGAGAGGATCGCCCCGCTGACCCGCGTGCTCTCCTATTACGCGGCGTCCGCCCAGTCCGCGGCGCGGACCAGCGATCCCCATCGGGTGCACCCCTTCCACCTGTTCGAGGTGGACCATCCCGGCCGCCGGTTCGGGAGCGCCGACGAGGCGTACGCCTGGCTCACCCAGCAGGAGGCCGTGCTGCTCGCCGCCGCGTCCCAGGCGTTGAGGGACCCCGACGACGGGGTCGCCTGGCTGGGCATGGCCATCGCCTTCGCCATGGCGTGGTATCAGGAAAAGGCCTATCGCATCGCCGACATGCTCTCCACCGGCGCGCAGATGCTGCTCGTGGCGGATCGCCTCGATGACGACCGCATCAGGATGCACGTGCACGGCTACGTTGGCGCGGGCAGGTACCACAAGGGGCAGATGGCTGAGGCGGTGCACGACGGTGGGCAACTCCTGGCCCTGGCCCGGCGGCTGGGCGACCGGTTCAACGTGCAACGCGCGCACGGCAATCTGGCCGCTACCTATGTGAAGTGGGGAAGATTCGACGACGCGCTGCGCAACGCACTCGCCCAGCGGGAGATCGCCCGGGACATCTCGTCGAGTGTGGGGGAACGGTACGCCCTGCTGATGCTCGGTTCCGCGTACGAGGGGCTCGGCCGCCTGACCGAGGCCGCGGCCGCTCTCGCGGAGGGGGCGGCGATGGCGCGGAGCGCGGGTGACGCCATGCAGGAGGCCCATGTCTGCATCACGCTCGGGCGGGTGCTGCTCGACCTGGGAGAACTGGACAAGGCCAGGGCGCTCCTCGAGAGCGCCCTGGCACTTGCCCGCGACAGCAAGTCGAAAACCGCGGAGGCGGGGTGCCTCGTCCTTTTGGCGCGAGCCCATCGGCTGCTCGGCCGGTTGGGCGAGGCGCGGGAACGCCTTTCCCAGGCTGTCTCGCTCGCGAGTGGCATGGACAGCGCCTACTGGCTCGAGCAAGCTCTGCAAGAACAAGAAGCTCTCGGCATGGGCACACGCCCTGCACCCGCGTGAGGGTCCCAGACCGGCGTGGGAGGTGGGTGCCGCCGCTTGGTCAGCGTGGAGGGGTGGCGCCTCTGAGGGCCAGGAAGAAGTCCACCCTGTCCGCCATTCCCGACAGGTTCCGTCCGGTGAGTTCCTCCACGCGCCGGATGCGGTACCGGACCGTGTTCACGTGCACGTGCAGCCGCTCGGCGCAGGCGTTCCACGAACCCGCGCAGTCCAGGAAGGTGCCCAGGGTGAGGACCAGGTCGGACTGGTGGCGGCGGTCGTAGTCCAGAAGCGGGGTGAGCAGGCGGTCGGTGAAGGAGCGGCGGATGTCGCCGGGGACCGTGGCCAGCAGCAGGGCGTGGGTGTAGATCTCGTCGCTGGTCACGACGGCGCCGCCGCGTGCGTCCGCCAGGCGGCGGGCGTGCCCGGCCTCCTCCACGCCACCCCTCAGGGCGGCGGCGCCGG
>NZ_JBEXUP010000147.1:0-21401 GCF_040614375.1 Nonomuraea sp. NPDC005983 | reverse complement strand
CGTACGGAAACACGTGGACGCGCTGACCTGGCGGCTCGTCTCCGCACCAGCCCCGGCCGACTGGGACGAGCTGCCCAAGGTGCCGGTGCCCCGCAGACACACTGGCAGGCGGGTAACCCGCAGGCGCAGCCGTCCCCGCACTGGCAGACCGGCCTCCCGCAGGGGCAGCCGTCGCCTCACTGGCAGCACGGCACCCCTCAGACGCAACCAGGCGGCGCGCCGCAGGCGCAGCCTTATCCGCCGGGGCCGTCGGATGCGCCGTTCCGGGCGCCCGCACCCACCGCCCCGGAGCCGCCCCAGGCGACTCCGGGTGGGTTCGCGCCTCCTCAGTAGGCGTACTGGGTCTGCGTGTTGAGCAGCTTCAGCCGGACCGAGGCCGCCGGGTCGGTGCGCTTGTCGGAGATGCGCAGGACGTCCAGCCCCTTCTGGATGTCGCTGCTGTAGATGTAGCCGTTGTAGTAGTACGCCGACCACGAGCCGCCGAGGTCACGCGGCTTGACCGGGCCGCGGTCGAAGTAGCCGATCTCGGCGGGCTTGGTGGAGTCGGTGAAGTCCCAGATCGACACGCCGCCCTGGTACCAGGCCTGGACCATGATGTCCCGGCCCTTGACGGGGATCAGCGAGCCGTTGTGCGCGACGCAGTTCTCCGCGCTGGTCTGGTAGCGCGGGATCTTGTAGTACGCCTTCTTGACCAGCTGGCCGTCCTCGATGTCGTAGATGGCGTCCGCGCCGTGGTCGGGCCCGACCTCCTTGTTGCAGGTCGCCGACGAACCGCCGCCCAGCTCGTCGGTGAAGACGATCTTGGTGCCGGTGTTGTTGAAGGTGGCCGAGTGCCAGAACGCGAAGTTCGTGTCGGTGACCCGGGCGGTGACCTTGGGGCGCTCCCTGTCGGAGATGTCCATCAGGATGCCGTCACCCATGCAGGCGCCCGCGGCGAGGTTCTTCTGGGGGAAGACGGTGATGTCGTGGCAGCCGCTGGTGGGCGTGAGCAGGCCGTCCTGGCGCTCGGTGCCGCCGTCAGGGAAGAGCACGGGCGTCGAGACGACCTTGGCCTTCGTGGGCTTGTCGAGCGGCACCTTGACGATCGAGATCTTGTCGTGCGGCGGCCGGCAGTTCGGGTAGGCGTCGCCGGGGCCGTACGAGGACACGTACAGGTAGACCGAGGTGCCCGCGGTGTCGGGGACCAGCGTGTGCGTGTGGGAGCCGCACGCGGTGCGTACCGACTTGATGTACTTCGGCCGCGCCTTGTCGGTGATGTCGAAGATCCGGATGCCCTCCCACACCTTGTCGGCCGTGGATCGGGGGGACGCCTTGCAGGAGTCGCTGCTGAGCGACTCGTCCACCGACAGGAAGAGCAGGTTGCCCTTGACCGAGACGTCGTTCTGCGCCCCGTAACAGGAGACGCGGCTGACGACGGCGGGCTTCGCCGGGTTGCGGATGTCGTAGATCGTGAAACCGTGGAAGTTGCCCTGGTAGGCGTAGTCGCCCTGGAAGGCCAGGTCGCTGTTGTACGCCTCGGACGTCTTGAACGGCGCCTGCTTGGGGATGTTGGCCACGAGCTTGACGTTGGGGCTGGCCTTGCCGTCGTCGGCCGCGTACGCCGGTGACGCCGACAGCATCAGGGCCACTCCCGCCAACGCCAGCGCGCGGCCGAGTCTGGACGCCACGAGGAGACCTCCTGCTGGGATGCCGATATGAAGGCACCCACTATGTCAGGAAAGATCAGGAGACGGCAGGGCCGCGCGGCCCTGCCGTCCCGCCGAACTGTCAGTCGTCGTGGCCCCAGCCCCACTCGCGGTAGGACTGCTGGGTCTGGACGTTCAGCCGGTCACTGTGGACGCGGTTCGCGCCGTTGGTGAGCGGGTCGTTGATCTTGAGGACGTCGAGGCCCTCGTGGAAGTCGGCCGCGTAGACGTAGCCGTTGTAGTAGTACGCGGACCAGACACCGCCACCGCTACCGTCGGCCCGCGGGCCACGCTCGAAGTAGCCGATCTCCCTCGGGTTCGCCGAGTCGGTGAAGTCCCACACGGAGACGCCGCCCATGTACCAGGCCTGGACCATGATGTCCTTGCCCTTGACCGGGATCAGCGAGCCGTTGTGCGCCACGCAGTTCTCGCTGTCGGCCTGGTAGCGCGTGATCTTGAAGTAGCTCTTGAACTCGAGCTGGCCGTTGGCGATGTCGTAGATGGCGTCCGCGCCGCGGTTCGGGCCGGTGGCCTCGTTGCAGGTGGCCGCGCCGCCGCCGCCGAGCTCGTCGGTGAAGACGACCTTCGTGGCATCGTTGTTGAAGGTCGCCGAGTGCCAGAACGCGAAGTTCAGGTCGGTCTTGCGGGCGGTGACCTTCGGGTTCAGCCGGTCGGAGATGTCGAAGAGGACGCCGTCGCCCATGCACGCGCCCGCCGCGATGTCCTTCTCGGGGTAGGCGGTGATGTCGTGGCAGCCGCTGGTCGGCAGCAGCAGGCCGGGCTGCGTCTCGTTGCCGCCGTCGGGGAAGATGACCGGCGTGGCGGCGACGGCCGCCGCGGTCGGGTTCTGCAGCGGCACCTTGATGATGGAGATCTTGTCGTGCGGCTTCTTGCAGTCGGGGAAGTCATCGGACGGGTTGTACGACGAGACGTAGACGTAGATGTTCCTGCCCTTGTCGCGGCCCTTGCCGGGAACCAGGGTCAGGGTGTGCGAGCCGCAGTTGGTCTCGACCGACTTGATGTACTTGGGCGCGGCCTTGTCGGTGATGTCGAAGATCCGGACGCCTTCCCAGGCCTCCTTTACTTTCGCCGACAGGGCCGTGCTGTTGCAGGAGTCGTCGCTGCGGGAGGAGTCGACTGCGGTGAAGAGCAGGTTGCCATAGACGGAGACGTCCATCTGACTGCCGGGGCAGACGACGGAGCTGACCGGCTTGGCCTGCTTCGGGTCGCTGATGTCGTAGATGGAGAAGCCGCCGTAGTTGCCGACATAGGCGTAGTCACCCTGGAAGGCGATGTCGGTGTTGATCGTGCCGGCGATCGGGGCGGGCTTCGGAACATTCCGGACGTGGGTGACATTCTGGCTGGTCACCACGGTGTCCGGCGGCGGGATGTCGGCGGCCAAGGCGGGCATCGCTGTCGCGGCTAACGCGATGGCGGCTCCTGCCGCGACCGCGATCCTGCGAAGGTTCTGCACTCGGGGCTCCCTTCGGGGGCATAAAGGCCACATAAATGACCGCATTCTGACCCGAAATGTCAGGTTCCGCCTAGCGGGCACTCTGTCAAGATTTTTGATGACTTGCCGTATTTACCTGGTGCCGTTCGGGCGTCTAGAGTGCAACCTCGCAACCCCCCGCAGTCAAGGAGGTCGGGTGCGCAGCGCACTTACCGTCGGCACCTGCGCCATCCTGCTCGTTCTCACCGGATGCTCGGGTGACCCCACCTCTGCTCCCGTGCCCGATGCCAACACCACGGTCCCCGTGATCGCTCCCGGACGTCCGGGCGAGGAGGCCAGGACCCTCGGCCCCAGCGAGGCCGCCACCGCCGTGCCACCGCAGCAGGCCAACGCGGTCGACGTCAGGTACATGCAGAACATGATCGTCCACCATCAGCAGGCCCTGGACATGAGCCTGCTCGCGGCCTCGCGGGCGGCGAGCGACGGCGTCAAACGGCTGGCCTCCAGGATCAACCAGGTCCAGGGCCCCGAGATCGCGATGATGACCGACTGGCTGAAGACCGAGGGCCAGAGCGTCCCCGACCATCACGCGGCCCACGAGGGCATGCCGGGGATGGCCACCCCGCAGCAGATGGAAGCGCTGAAGTCCGCCAGCGGAACGGCCTTCGACCAGCTGTTCATCCAGCTCATGTCCGCCCACCACCAGGGCGCGATCACGATGTCATCCGAGGTGCTGAAGTCCGGCTCCCACCTACGCGTCCAGGAGATCGCCGAGGACATCTCGGTCAGCCAGGCCGCCGAGATCCGCAGAATGCGCGCCCTCCTCCCCCAGGGCTGACCAGGCCCCCTTACTGTGGCGCGGTGACAACTCAGGTAATCGTCCTCAACGGCGGCTCCAGCGCGGGAAAGACGGGGATCACCCGCTGCCTACAGGCCGTCCTGCCACATCCCTGGCTGACCTTCGGGGTCGACACGTTGATCCAGGCGATGCCCGCGTCCATGCGGACCTCGGCTGCCGGCATCGAGTTCACCCCGGACGGAGGGGTGAGCGTCGGGTCGGAGTTCCGGACGCTGGAAGCGGCGTGGATCGAGGGGATCTCCACGATGGCCCGCGCGGGCGCCCGGGTCATCGTCGACGAGGTCTTCCTCGGCGGAGCGGCGTCCCAGGAGCGCTGGCAGAAGGGGCTCGGGGATCTGCACACGCTGTGGGTCGGGGTCAGGTGCGACAGCGCGGTCGCCGCGGGACGCGAGGTCGCACGGGGCGACCGGGTCACGGGGATGGCCGTGTCGCAGGCGGACGTGGTGCACCGGGGCGTGCTCTACGACCTGGAGGTGGACACCACGCACGCGGAGCCCATGGAGTGCGCGCGAGCCATCGCCGCCCAGGTCAGATGAGCAGCCCAGGAGACGGACGAGACGCCGCGACGATCTTCGATTGATCGTCGTGGCGTTGAGCGATGATCCGATTACTGATCGCTACTATCAGTGATGATCGTTTGCTTCCTCCAAACGGCATGACGGGCGCGTCGCCCCTCCGAGGTCATGACCGCCCGAGGACTCGACCGAAGGAGAACGCATGTCCATCGTGAGGTCTACGACCGTCGCGCTGTCCGCAGCCCTGGCGTTCGGTGCCACAGTGATGACGGGAGTGAGCGCGAACGCCGAGGCCCGACCGGCCGCCAAGCCGGCAGCGGCACAGTCAGCGCAGCAGCGCCAGATCATCGGCTCCGGGGCGACGATGCCTGGAGTGGGCTGGGTGTCCTACGGAGCCAACACCGGCATCTACCTCGATGTCGACACCACCTCGGCGCACTTCACCAGCACTCCCGCCTACGTGACCACCATCGGCGGCGCGGGCGCGCACTGGACGCTGACGGGTACCAGCGCCATCTACAACGCCACCCCGACCGGGTTCCGCATCTACGTCCGGTGGGCCGACGGCGGCCGCATCACGCCCGCCGACGCGGTGCAGTTCGGGTGGTACGTCGGCTGGTTCGGTGTCCAGAACCAGTAAGTCCTGACAGCCAAGTCCTGACAGCTAAGTCCTGACAGGGCCACGTCCTCGCCCGGCCGGCCGGGCGAGGACGTGCCGTTGTCGGCTGGTGACGCGGCCAGTCAGGAACCGACCCGCCAGGAGTGCAGGTACTCCTCCTGCTCGGGCGTGAGGGTGTCGATGTCGATGCCGGCCGCGGCCAGCTTGAGCCTGGCCACCTCGTGGTCGATCTCCTCGGGCACGTCGTAGACGCCGGGCTCCAGCCGGGAACGCTCCCCGGCCAGCCACGCGACGGCGAGGGCCTGCGCGGAGAACGACATGTCCATGACGGCGGCCGGGTGCCCCTCGGCCGCGGTCAGGTTGACCAGCCTGCCCTCGGCGAGCAGCAGCAGCCGCCGGCCGTCGGCGAGCACGTACTCGTCGGTGTTGGGCCGCACGCCGCGGTGGACCTCATGGGCCAGCTCATCGAGCGCCCGGACATCGATCTCCACGTCGAAGTGCCCGGCGTTGGCCAGGATCGCGCCGTCCTTCATCACGGCCAGGTGCTCGCTCCGCACCACGTCACGGTTGCCGGTCACGGTCACGAACAGGTCGCCCACCTGGGCGGCCTCCGACATCGGCCGCACCTCGTAGCCTTGCAGGGTGGCGTCGAGCGCCTTGACCGCGTCGATCTCCGTCACGATCACCCGGGCGCCGAAGCCCTTGGCCCGCTCGGCGACCCCTCGGCCGCAGAACCCGAACCCGGCCACCACGATCGTCCGCCCGGCGAGCATGACGTTGGTGGCCCGCATGATCCCGTCGAGCGTCGACTGCCCGGTGCCGTACCGGTTGTCGAACATCCGCTTGGTGCGGGTGTCGTTCACGGCCACGACGGGGAAGCGCAGCGCCTTCTCCGCGGCCATCTGGCGCAGCCGGATGATCCCGGTGGTGGTCTCCTCGCACCCGCCGGTCACGCCGTCGAGCAGGTCGGTCCGCTCGGTGTGCAGGATGTTGACGAGGTCGCACCCGTCGTCGAGGACGAGGTCGGGCCGCAGGTCGAGCGCCTGGTGGATGTGCCGGTAGTAGGTGGCCCGATCGACCCCGGCACGGGCGTGCACGGCCACGCCGTAGGACTCCAGCGCCCCTGCGACGTCGTCCTGCGTCGACAGCGGGTTGGACGCGGCGAGCGCGATCTCCGCGCCTCCCGCCTTCAGCGCCCCCATGAGCACGGCGGTCTCGGCGGTGACGTGCAGACAGGCCGCGATCTTCAGCCCGAGCAGCGGCTGCTCGACGGCGAACCGCTCCCCGATGGCCGTCAGTACGGGCATCGACCGGGCAGCCCAGGAGATCTGCCGCTCCCCGCTCTCCCAGAGATCCATCATCTCAGCCCTTTACCGAAGAAGACGGCCGAAGAACGCGTCGTAACGGCCGCCCGCCGTAGCCGCTGGAGTGCCCTGTTGGACAGTCGCCGGCCGGCGTACGGCGGGTGGCGTCACGTTGGCCTTGCCGTAAAAGACGCTTGTGAAAAGCGCTCCCAAGGAGCGCGACGGCGAGAACGGACGTCGCGCGCTCCTTGGCGAGACCACGGACGGAGAGATCACGCTCCTCCAGAAAACTGCAGATCAGTACCGGTAGTGGTCGGGCTTGTACGGGCCCTCGACGTGGACGCCGATGTACGCGGCCTGCTCCTTGGTCAGCTCGGTGAGCTTGACGCCCAGCGCGTCGAGGTGCAGGCGGGCGACCTTCTCGTCCAGGTGCTTGGGCAGCGTGTAGACGCCGATCGGGTACTCGGACGTCTTGGTGAACAGCTCGATCTGCGCGATCACCTGGTTGGTGAACGAGTTCGACATCACGAAGCTCGGGTGGCCGGTGGCGCAGCCGAGGTTCATCAGGCGGCCCTCGGCCAGCACGATGATCGAGTGCCCGTCAGCGAAGACCCACTCGTCGACCTGCGGCTTGATGTTCCGCTTCACGATACCGGGCAGCTTGGCCAGGCCGGCCATGTCGATCTCGTTGTCGAAGTGCCCGATGTTGGACACGATCGCCTGGTGCTTCATCTGCGCCATGTGGGCGGCGGTGATGATGTTGAAGTTGCCGGTCGTGGTGACGAAGATGTCGGCGATGCCGACGACCTCGTCCAGGGTGGTGACCTGGAAGCCGTCCATGGCCGCCTGGAGCGCGCAGATCGGGTCGATCTCGGTGACGATGACGCGGGCGCCCTGGCCGCGCAGCGCGTCGGCGCAGCCCTTGCCGACGTCGCCGTAGCCGCAGACCACGGCCACCTTGCCGCCGATCAGCACGTCGGTGGCGCGGTTGAGGCCGTCGATGACGGAGTGGCGGCAGCCGTACTTGTTGTCGAACTTGGACTTCGTGACCGAGTCGTTGACGTTGATCGCCGGGAACAGCAGCTGGCCGTTCTTGTGCATCTCGTACAGGCGGTGCACGCCGGTGGTGGTCTCCTCGGTGACGCCCTTGATGCTCTCGGCGATCCTGGTCCAGCGCTTGTCGTCGCCGACCGTGCGGGTGAGCAGGTCGATGATGACGTGCCACTCCTCAGGGTCGTCGGCGGTGGCGGCGGGAACGGCCCCGGCCTTCTCGTACTCGGCACCCTTGTGGACGAGCAGCGTGGCGTCGCCGCCGTCGTCGAGGATCATGTTCGGCGCGTCGCCGCCGGGCCAGGTGAGCGCCTGCTCGGTGCACCACCAGTACTCCTCCAGCGTCTCGCCCTTCCAGGCGAAGACCGGGACGCCCTGCGGGTTCTCGACGGTGCCGTTGGGGCCGACGACGACCGCGGCCGCGGCGTGGTCCTGGGTGGAGAAGATGTTGCAGCTCACCCAGCGCACCTCGGCGCCGAGCGCGACCAGCGTCTCGATGAGGACGGCGGTCTGAATCGTCATGTGCAGCGAGCCCATGATCTTCGCGCCGCGAAGGGGCTGGGCCGCCGCGTGCTCCTTGCGAATCGCCATGAGGCCGGGCATCTCATGCTCGGCGAGCCGGATCTCCTTGCGACCGAAGTCGGCAAGTGAAAGGTCGGCGACCTTGAAGTCCATCTGGTTTCCCCTCGCGTCACGAAGCATGTCGCGGTCGAGTTTAGGCGTCCCTTGGACGGGGACGCGACCCGGGACACAGGATATTGACGTAAGAATGTAAGAATGCGTATCACGGAAGCGGCCAGGCGGCTCGGCATGTCCCCGCGGATGCTCCGGTATCGGGAGGCGCTCGGCCTCCTGCCGCCGGTCAGAGAGCACGGGGCGCACCGCCGGTTCGGCCCCGAGGAGCTCTCGGCCGTGGCGCAGGGCGTGGAGCTGGAGAAGCAGTTCGACGTCTCCCCCGCCGAGCTGGCGTTCGCGCTGCGCGTACTGAGCGAGCCCTCGGTGGCGTCCGCGGTGCGTGACCTGGGCGTCCGCATCGGGCGCATCCAGGTTCCGCGCCGCGCCCTCGACTTCGAGAAGGAGAAGGCCCTGCGCCTGCTCCGCACCCCCGTCCCCGACCGGCCCACTGCCGGTGGATCAGCTTGACCGATCCGCGCAGCCCTACGTGCTGGCGCTGGTGGGGGCGTGGAGTTGCTGGGCCAGCCAGGGCAGGACCTGCGGCAGCTCCCGGTTCCAGGTGTTGAAGTTGTGCCCGCCGCTGGGCAGGATCAGCGACGACGCCTGCATGGGCGGCTTGACCGCGGCCAGGAAGTCCAGGGTCGAGCGGTAGTCGCCCTCACCCTTCTTGCTGCTGGTGACGAGCACGTTGACCGGCGGCGCGGGCAGCGTCGCCAGCCGCCACATCAGGTCGTTGTCGTGCTCGACCGACTTCTGCCCGCCGAACAGGTCGCCCGTGGTGCTGTCGATGATCGTCTTGAAGTAGCCCGACAGCGACACCGCCGCGGAGAACGCCTCGGGGTGGGTCATGGTGAGCTTCAGGGCGCAGTAGCCACCGGTCGAGCCGCCCAGGATCCCCCAGAACTCCCTGCCGGACGCGACCCGGTAGCCGTCCGTCATGTCCTTCTTGACGTCGTCGGTGAAGTACTTCTGGACCTGCGGCCCGCCCGGTACGTCCACGCATTCGGTGTCGCGCGGCAGCACCACGCTGGGGCGCATCATCACCAGGACCGTCGGAGGCACCTGGTGCTTGGCGATCGCGCTCGCCATCCGTCCGGGCAGGTCCATCCTGGTCATCAGGTTGCGGGGGTCGCCCGGGTAGCCGGTCAGCGCGAGGATCGCGGGGAAGCGCTGCTGCTTGTTCTTGAAGTAGGCCGACGGCAGGAACACGTACGCCTGCTCGCTGAGGTGCGTGGTCGGCCCCGGCATGATGACCTGCTCGATCCGCCCGCCGCGCACCGCGCGGCTGTCCAGCACCTGGAGGCCCTGCCCGGCGGTCGTGATGGACGCCGTCCCGGTGTCGGTGCCGAGCAGGTCGTCCCAGGAGCCGTAGAAGCCGTAGTAGGTGTTGACGAGCAACCCGAGCGCGGCGAGCGTGAGCACCTGGTTGCCCGCGAGCACCCCCGCCCGCCCCAGCACCGCGGTCCAGCGCCGCCCGGCCAGCCGCGGCCACGCCCAGACGGTGGCGACCAGCGCCCCGAGCGCCAGCACGCCTACCAGGAGCTGGAGCGGAAACGAAGTGAGTCCCATGCCGCAAGGGATACCCGCCACCCCGTAAGCGGGGAGTTAACGCGCGGATTATCGTCACGGGCGTTTAATGCGGGTGTGAAGCAGATCTCGCGCCCCTGGGTGCCCGCTGCCGCGGGCTACGCGACGCTGGTGATCGGACTCGTCGACATCTTCAAGGCCGTGGCCCCGGGGTTCGGCCGCTGGCGGCCGGTCGCGACCTGGGCCGACGTGGTGCCCGGGATCGTGACGACCGTCGCGCGGGCGTCCTCGCTGGTGGTGGGCATCCTGCTGGTGATGATCGCGCACGCCCTGCGCCGCAGGAAGGTGCGGGCCTGGCGGGCGGTCGTGGTGCTGCTGCCGGTGAGCGCGACCGTGGCCTTCATCCACCAGCGCCATCCCGCCACCGCGGTCATCAGCCTGGTCATCCTGGCCGCGCTGCTGGTGAACCGCCGGGAGTTCTATGCGCTGTCCGACCCGCGCAGCCGATGGCGGGCGCTGTGGAACGTGCTAGCGCTCGGCACGCTCTCGCTCGGCCTCGGCTACCTGATCGTGAGCATGCGCCCGCGGTTCATCGTGGGCGACCCCAGCGTGCTCGACCGGCTCGAACACGTGGTTCTCGGGCTGGTCGGCATCGAGGGCCCGGTCACCTTCACCGTGGACAGGGTGTCCGACCTGGTCTACTTCTCACTGCTCGCGCTCGGCACCGTGACCGCCGTCACCACGGTCTACATGGCGCTGCGCCCGGCACGCCCGATCGCCGAGCTCACGGACGAGGACGAGAAACGCCTGCGCGAGCTGCTCGACCGGCACGGCGAACGCGACTCGCTCGGTTACTTCGCGCTCCGGCGCGACAAGAGCGTGCTCTTCTCCCCGTCCGGCAAGGCCGCGATCGCCTACCGGGTGGTCTCCGGCGTCATGCTGGCCAGCGGCGACCCGATCGGCGACCGCGAGGCGTGGCCCGCGGCGATCAAGGTGTTCATGACGGAGGCCAGGCGGCACGCCTGGGTGCCCGCCGTTATCGGCTGCAGTGAGACGGGCGGCGAGGTGTGGACCCGCGAGGCCGGGATGTCCGCGCTGGAGATAGGTGACGAGGCGGTGGTCGAGGTCGCCGACTTCACGCTGGAGGGGCGGGCGATGCGCAACGTCCGCCAGATGACCAACAGGACCGAGCGGGCCGGCTACACCTGCCTGGTGCGCCGGGTGTCCGACCTGCCGGACGAGGAGAAGGAGCGGATCAGGGCGGCGTCCGTCTCCTGGCGCGGCGCGGAGACCGAGCGCGGCTTCTCGATGGCGCTCGGCCGATTCGGCGACCCCGCCGACGCGGGTTGCGTGGTGGTCACCGCGCACAAGGAGGGCGAGGTCAGGGCGGTGCTGCACTTCGTCCCGTGGGGTCCGCGCGGCGTCTCGCTCGACCTCATGCGCCGCGACCGCGACGCCGACCCCGGCCTGAACGAGCTGTTGATCGTCAAGACGTTGCAGGCGGCGCCCGCGATGGGCATCACCCAGGTCTCGCTCAACTTCGCGATGTTCAGGGCGGCTCTGGCACGCGGCGAGCGGCTCGGTGCCGGGCCGGTGCTGCGGGCCTGGCGCGGCCTGCTGGTCTTCCTGTCGCACTGGTTCCAGATCGAGTCGCTCTACCGGTTCAACGCCAAGTTCCGCCCGATCTGGGAGCCCCGCTTCGTGGTCTACCCGAACGCCCGTGACCTGCCGCGCATCGGCGTCTCGGCGTTGCAGGCAGAGGCGTTCATCACGCTCGGCCAGCCGCTGCTCAAGCGCAGGGTCGCGCGCCTGGTCAGGAACGAGGCGGCGCCGCTCGCCTGACGGTCAGCCGGCCGTCGTGGTACGCGAGCGGTCGAGGTCCGGCTCCAGGTAGATGACCCGCGCGATCGGGACGACGGCGCGGATCCGCTGCTCGGCCTCGTCGATGCCCCTGGCCACCTCGGACGCCGTGTCATCGTGCTCCACCGCGATCTTCGCGGCCACCAGCAGCTCCTCGGGCCCCAGGTGCATGGTCCGCATGTGAATCACCCTGGCCACCTCGGGCGAGCCCTCCAGCGCGGCGCGGATCTGCCGCTCCATCTCGGGCGAGGCGCCCTCGCCGACGAGGAGCGACTTGGTCTCGATGGCGAGCACGATCGCGATGACGGCCAGCAGCACGCCGATCATCAGCGTGCCGACGCCGTCCCAGACGCCGTTGCCCGTGATCACCGCCATCGCCACGCCGAACAGCGCGAAGACCAGGCCGAGCAGCGCGCCGAGGTCCTCCAGCAGGATCACGGGCAGCTCAGGTGACTTGGACCTGCGGATGAACGTCACCCACGACTGCTTGCCGCGCAGCGGGTTCGACTCCTTGATCGCCGTGCGGAAGGAGAAGCCCTCCGCGATGATCGCGAAGATCAGCACGGCGAACGCCCAGATCGGCGACTCCACGTCGTGCGGAGTCATGATCTTGGAGACGCCCTCGTACAGGGAGAAGGCCGCGCCGATCGTGAACAGCACGACGGCCACCACGAACGCGTAGAAGTAGCGCTCGCGGCCGTAGCCGAACGGGTGCAGCTGATCGCGTTCGCGCTGCGCCCGCTTACCGCCGATCAGCAGCAGGAGCTGGTTGCCCGAGTCGGCGACCGAGTGGATGCCCTCGGCCAGCATCGACGACGATCCGGTGAAGAACGCGGCCACGAACTTCGCCAGGGCGATGGACAGGTTGGCCGTCAACGCCGCAATGATTGCTTTCGTACCGCCGCTCGCGCTCACCGGTCAGTCTCCACTCTTCGTGCTACTGGCATGGCCTGAAAAGGGATCCTATTGGGAAATCCTGGCCTTGAGCTCAGAGATCGCCGTTACCGGGGTCGGATCGACGCCGTAGCCGAGCGCCAGGTAGGTCGAGGCGTAGTCACCCAGCCCGATCAGCGTGGCCAGCCGCTCCAGCGGGTGTGCCCCCTCCGCGGCCAGCTCGCTGACCGGCACGCCACGGTCGTGCGCGAGCCGCACGGACGCCTCACGGCGGCGCGCGACCTGCGGGTGCTCCTCCACGTCGCGCAGCATCACCAGCCTGATCGTGCGGCCGGCGGTGTCGGCGAAGATGTCGCGCTCGGCCAGCGGCCCGTCGAGGGCCACCACCTGGTTGTGGTTGGCCTCGGGCAGCTCGCCGAAGAGCGCCGGATACTTGCCGTTCTCGTTGAGCTGGCAGGCCAGCCGGTACGCGGCCACACCCGCGACCCGCGACGAGCCCCAGATCATCGGGACGCTGTCAGCCAGCTCCATGGCCAGCGACTTGCCCGGGTTCACGAACGACTCGCTGGTCGGCCGGCACTGGTGCGCCACCCCTTCCAGCGCCCTGGCCACGCTCTCGAACACGCCGTCGTCGGTCCGCGCCAGCCCCAGCACGTCGGCGGCCACGATCAGCGGCGCCGTCAGCAGCCAGATGTTCGCGCGGGACTGCCCCCTGACGGGCACCGGCACGTGCAGCGCGGACGCCTGCCTGGCCACCGCCTCCAGCGGCGTGTCGGGGCCGCTCACGGTGAGCAGCGTGCAGCCACGCCGCACCGCCTCCGTCGCCGCCGACAGCGTCTCCTCGGTGCGGCCCGAGCACGACACCGCGATCACCAGGTCGCTGGCGCCCACCCAGCCGGGCAGCTGGTACGAGCGCGACGTCACGATCGGCAGCGGCGCGCCGTTGCCGCAGACCGCGGCGAGCATGTCGCCGGCGATGGCCGACGCGCCCACGCCGATGACCACGATCGCCCGCGGACGCCCCTGCGCGGCCAGCCGGTCGACGCCCGCCTCGACCGCCTGGCGGTACCCGGTGCGGACCTGGGCGGCGGACGCGGCGACTGCGGGCAGCATGCCGCCCGGATCACCCTCGGCCAGATGATGCTGGTCGTCGAGCCGCTCGGGCTCCCAGGTCACGGCTTCCTGGCCTCGTCGACGAGCAGGACGGGGATGTCATCCCGCACCGGGTAGATCAGGCCACAACCCGTGCAGACCAGCTCCTCCGACTCGCTCTCCGCGCGCAGCGGCGACTTGCACGCCGGGCACGCCAGGATCTCCAGCAGCCAGTCGTCGATCTTCACTCTGACACCCTTCTCACGATGGCGAGGACTTCGTCCCTGATCGCCGTCATCTCGGTCTCGTCGGCCGCCTCGGCGTTCAGCCGGAGCAGCGGCTCGGTGTTGGACGCCCGCAGGTTGAACCACCAGCCGGAACCGCTCACGGTCAGGCCGTCGAGCTCGTCGAACGCGCCGCGCGAGGCGAACGCCTGGCGCACCCGGGCCAGGGCGTCGCGCTGGTCGGCGACCGTGCTGTTGATCTCGCCAGAGGCGTGGTAGCGGGAGTAGGCCGACACCACCTCCGACAGCGGCCGCGCCTGCTCGCCCAGCGCGGCCAGCACATGCATGGCCGCCAGCAGGCCCGAGTCGGCGAACCAGAAGTCGCGGAAGTAGTAGTGCGCGGAGTGCTCGCCGCCGAAGACCGCGCCGGTGCGGGCCATCTCGGCCTTGATGAACGAGTGCCCCACGCGGGTGCGGACCGGCTCGCCGCCGTGCTCGCGGACGATCTCGGGGACGCCCAGCGACGTGATCAGGTTGTGGATGATCGTCGCGCCCGGGTGTTTGGCCAGCTCGCGGGCGGCGACCAGCGCGGTGACGGCCGAGGGCGAGACCGACTCGCCGCGCTCGTCGATCACCCAGCAGCGGTCGGCGTCGCCGTCGAAGGCCAGCCCGAGGTCGGCGCCCGCCGCCAGCACGGCCTTCTGGAGGTCGCGCAGGTTCGCAGGTTCGAGCGGGTTGGCCTCGTGGTTGGGGAAGGAGCCGTCGAGCTCGAAGTAGAGCGGGGTCAGCTCGATCGGCAGCCCGTCGAACACGGCGGGGACGGTGTGGCCGCCCATGCCGTTGCCCGCGTCGACGACGACCTTGAGCGGCCTGATCGCCGACAGGTCGACCAGCTTGCGCAGGTGGTCGGCGTAGCCCTGGAGCAGGTCCTTCTCGATCACCGAGCCCTTGGCCACCGCGGCGCCGCCGACCAGCTCGGCCGCCAGGTCGCGGATCTGGGTGAGCCCCGAGTCGCTCCCGATCGGCACCGCGCCGGCGCGGCACATCTTCATCCCGTTGTACTGGGCGGGGTTGTGGCTGGCGGTGAACATCACGCCGGGCAGGCCGAGGCTGCCGCTCGCGTAGTAGAGCAGGTCGGTGGAGCCGAGCCCGGCGTGGACGACGTCGGCGCCGCGCCCGGTCACGCCGCGGACGAACGCGGCGGCCAGTGGCGCGGACGACTCGCGCATGTCATGCGCGACCACGACCGAACGCGCCCCTGTGACCTCCACGAAAGCCGCCCCCACGGCCTCGGCGGTCGGCTCGTCGAGCTCGTCAGGCACTACGCCGCGAACGTCGTACGCCTTGAAGATCTTGGCGAGGTCGCCCACTCTCCAGCTCCGCCCCTAGGTCGTCTACGTATGAACGAGCCTACCGGTCGCGGTGTTGCTGGGCCGACCGGAGAACCCGCAGGTGCCCCCTGCGGCCGACCTCGACTCCCTGCCCGACCGGCTCGCCACCGCCGGACGGCGTGGGCCTGGCGGCCTCCCTGACGGCGTTGGCCAGTGCCTCAAGGTCGTCGGAGCTGGGTGAATTGCCGTCGGTGGGCAGGCGCACCACCTCCCAGCCGCGAGGAGCGGTCAGCCTCTCGGCATGTTCGGCGCACAGGTCGTAACAGTGTGGCTCGGCGTACGTCGCCAGAGGGCCGAGAACAGCGGTCGAGTCGGCGTATACGTACGTGAGCGTGAAGACGGCAGGCTGGCTGCAAGCGGTGCGGGAACAGCGGCGGACGGGGCTCACGGAGGGACCGTATCTGGTAAGAGTGCGAGGCGCCACTATCTGAGCGCTCTTAACGAGCGTGTCGCCACAATTCGGACACCTGTCGCAGGCTTTCCACCCACATGCCCCGATGCCGCCACCCCGTAGACTTGGCCCGTGACTCACAAGCGCGGCCCACGACGTCGTGACCGCCACGGCCGCGGCCTGCGCGGGCCGATCGCGCCGTCGCACGTGCCCATCGCGCGGTCCCGGAGCGAGCGGTTCGACGACCTCGTGCTCGACGCCGTCGACCGGCTCAAGCCGCAGTGGGGCAGGCAGCTCGCCGCGGTCGAGTTCGCCGTCGAGGACGTACCGCCGCTCAGCGAGCTCGGCGACGGGCCGAGCCTGGGCGCGGAGCCGATCCCGTTCGGCCGCGCCGACACCGCGAGCGGGCAGCACCCGGCGTCGATCGTCGTCTACCGGCGTCCGCTGGAGGCCCGCGCGCGCGACCGTGACACGCTCGGCGCGCTGGTGCACGACACGGTCGTCGAGCAGGTGGCCACGCTCCTCGGCCTCTCGCCGGAAACGGTCGATCCGGGGTACGACGACCGCCGTTAGGCGCTCTGCTACCTCTGTCCCGCCGGTGCGCGCACGCGAAAAGGGGTCACACGGCGAACCCGTGTGACCCCTTTGTGGATATCCCTAAACGGCCTGGCGCTTGATCCTTCTGCGCTCCCGCTCAGACAGCCCACCCCAGATGCCGAACCGCTCATCGTGCTCGAGTGCGTACTCAAGGCACTCGGCACGGACCTCGCACGATCGGCAGACCTTCTTGGCCTCTCGGGTGGAGCCGCCCTTCTCCGGGAAGAACGCCTCCGGATCCGTCTGCGCGCACAGTGCGCGCTCCTGCCAGCCGAGTTCTTCAGCGTCAAGCTGATCCTGTGCGATGACCAGATCGGTCACTGCACACCTCCCTGCCGCCCGCCCGCAATGGAGCCCCCCATGGAACGCCTTCCTTACTACCCACCCACAGGAAGGCGTAACAACATGGTTGTAATTACACGCGCGTGCCGCACGCGGCGTCAAGCGGCATGCCGCTATCCGGGGAAAGGCCGACCCTCGCCCCGGTGTGCATGGCATGTGATGTTCGCACCTGGCCTGACACCTGATCCATGGCATCGGCCTGGCGTGTTCAACGCTGTCAGCGGTCGGAACCGTACCAGGGCGGGATAGACACCCGCCCGTGGCCCACCTTCTCTCTAGCCGGCATTTGCGGGTCCGTTACCTGCGTGGCTCGTTGGGGGTGTATATAGCCGTGGGATCGATCGGGTCGTCCCCCTGCCGGGAGGAGTCGCCGAGCGCGTCGCCGCGATAGCTCGCGGGGTCGAGCCGCATGGTCGACTCGCCGTGCGGCTCGGGCCAGGCCGCCGCCTGGTGAGTCGGCTGGTAGCTCTGGGGGGCGTACTGACCCTGCTGGGGTTCGTACGGCTGGGAGTGCTGCGGCTGCTGGGAGTACTGAGGGGCGGCCTGGGGGTGGGCCTGCTGGGGGTGGGCCTGCTGAGGGTTGGCGTGCTGGTTGTGCGCCTGCTGGGGGTGCGCCTGCTGGGGGTGGCCGAACGGGTCGTCGTACGGCCTGGCCTGCTGGCTGGAGTAGTCGGGCACCCGCAGGTCCGGCTGGGTGCCGGCCGCCGTCTGGTAGGTCTCGGCCTGCTGGTAGGCGTGGTGCAGCTGCTGCGAGCGGGGGTCAACGGGCAGGTCCGGCTCCTGGTACGCGGGAGGGGTCGCGTACTCGTTACCGGAGTAGCCGGTGAACGGCTGCCCACCCTGCTGGGCGCCCAGTTGGTCGCCCTGCTGGTCGAACGCGCTCTGGCCGCCGTAGTAGGGCTGCTGGCCGTACTGCGGCTGCTCCTGCTGGGGGTTCGGCACGCTCGGCGCGGTCTCACCGGACACGTACGACGCGGGCTCCGGAGGCGCGTACGGGTTCGGCTGGTTGTCGGGAGCGTACGGGTTCGGCTGGGCGTCGCCGAACGTGCCCTGCTGGCCGTAGGCGTTCGGCTGGCTGTCGGCCGGGATGTACGGGGCGGGCTGGTACTCCGACGGCGGCTGGTAGCCGGTGTCGGGAAGGGTCTCGGAAGGCGTGTACGCGTTCTGCGCGGCGGCCGGGGCGTAACCCTGGTCGGCGGGCGCGTAGCCCTGACTGCTGGGGGTGTATCCCTGCTCGGCGGGGGCGTAGCCGTGGTCCGGCTGACCGTAGCCGGCCTGGCCGGAGGGCTGCTCGGCCGGAGCGAACCCCTGGCCGGGCTGCGTGTGGCCCTGGCCGTATCCCTGCTCAGGCTGCCCGGCGACCTGGCCTGCCTGGGCGAAACCCTGCTCCGGCTGAGCGGCCCCGTAACCCTGGTCAGGCTGGGCGGCCCCGTAACCCTGCTCGGGCTGCGCGGCCTGCCCGTAACTCGGCTCGGGCTGCGCGAAGCCCTGGTCGGGCTGTCCGTATCCCTGGTCGGTCTGGCTGCGGTTCTGGTCTGACGGCGCGGCCGGGAGGGCCGCCCTCGGCTGCGGGGTGGCGGGCTGAGGGGTGGCGGGCTGGGGCTGCTGCGGTGCCTGCTGGCCGAAGCCGGGCTGCTGACCGAAGGGCTGCTCCGGCTGGCCGCCGTAGCTCGGCGGCTGCTGCCCATAACCGGCCTGCTGGGCGAAGGGCTGCTCCGGCTGGCCGCCCTGGCTCGGCGGCTGCTGCCCATAGCCGGGCTGCTGGGCGAAGGACGGCTCGGGCTGACCGCCGTAGCTCGGCGGCTGCTGCCCGTAACCGGGCTGCTGGGCGAAGGACGGCTCGGGCTGGCCGCCGTAGCTCGGCGGCTGCTGGCCATAACCGGCCTGCTGGCCGTAGCCGACCTGGTGCCCGGTGCCGCCCGGATGGCCGAACTGCGCGGCCGACTGGGCGGGGATGACCTGCGGCAGCAGGTAGGCCAGCGCGATCGCCGACAGCGCGAGCCGCGGGACACCCGTGAGGAGGAGCTGCGCCGTCGGCAGGCCGCCGGCACCCGCGAACAGGCCGAGCAGCAGCGCCAGCGCCCCGAAAGCGGTGGCGAGGGCGAGCCCGGCCGCCGCGCCGTACGTGATGGGCTTGGCCTTGGGCGACGGCTCGCCGACCTTGGTCATCAGCAGCACCGCGCCGAGCAGGAGCGCTGTCACAACCGGGCTGCTGAGGCTGGAGAAGGCGGAGAAGGCACGCCCGGTGAGGGACACACCACCGCCGTACGGGCCGTTGGACGCACCGACGAGCATCCTGACGACCGACAGCAGGACGTCCAGCCCACCTGCGGAAAGCATGATCCAGGCGGCCGGCTCGCGCAGCCTGGCGACGTCGAATTTGCTCACAAGTACCCCCATTGGACCCTTTAGCCCGACGTGAGTTTGCCACATCACCGACCGCAACGGCGGGAGTCCCAGGAACCTCACTGATCTCTCTTTTGTACTTTTCCCACGGTGCTGGGCTCTTTCAGGTGGAGAAGATGTTCAAAGCCGACTCCCGAGACAGGGATGTCAGAGGCCGGTGGAAGACTGGTCCGCATGCACATCGTGTCCCTCGCCGGTGGCATCGGCGGCGCCCGATTCCTGCGCGGCCTGCGCGCGGCGGTCCCCGAAGCCCAACTCACCGTGATCGGCAACACGGGCGACGACATCACCCTGTTCGGCCTGCGCGTCTGCCCCGACCTCGACACCGTCATGTACACCCTGGGCGGCGGCATCAACGAGGAGCAGGGCTGGGGGCGGGCCAAGGAGTCGCACGTCGTCAAGGAGGAGCTGGCGGCGTACGGGGTCGAGCCGCAGTGGTTCGGCCTCGGCGACCGCGACTTCGCCACGCACATCGTCCGCTCGCAGATGCTGGAGGCGGGCTACCCGCTGTCGCAGATCACCGAGGCGCTGTGCGCGCGCTGGCGGCCGGGCGTTCGGCTGCTGCCGATGACCGACGACCGCTGCGAGACCCACGTGGTCATCACCGACGAGCGCGGGCGGCGCGCGATCCACTTCCAGGAGTGGTGGGTGCGGCTGCGCGCCTCGGTTCCCGCCGAGTCGATCGCGCTGATCGGCGTCGAGACGGCCAAGCCCGCTCCCGGCGTGCTTGAGGCGATCGACGACGCCGACCTGGTCATCCTGCCGCCGTCGAACCCGGTGGTGAGCATCGGCACGATCCTGCAGGTTCCCGGCGTCCGCGACGCGCTGCTCGGCAAGACGGTGGTGGGCGTCTCCCCCATCATCGGCGGCGCGCCCGTGCGCGGCATGGCCGACGCCTGCCTGACGGCGATCGGCGTCGAGACGACGGCCCAGGCGGTGCTCGAGCTGTACGGCGCCGACCTGATCGACGGCTGGCTTGTCGCGCCCGAGGACGACGGCGTCACCCTCGACGGCGTGCGGGTGGTGGCCCGGCCGATCCTCATGCACGACGCCGACGCGACGGCCGACATCGCCCGCGCCGCCCTCGACCTCGCCCAGGAGCTCGCCCGATGATCGAGAACACCGTCGAGGTCGTCCCCGTCCACGGCATCGGTGAGGTGCGTCCCGGCGACGACCTGGCGGCCCTGCTCAAGGGCGCCGACCTGCGCGACGGCGACATCGTGGTGATCACCTCGAAGATCGTGAGCAAGGCCGAGGGCCGGGTCAGGCAGGCGCCCGACCGCACCGCGGCGATCGAGGAGGAGACCGAGCGGGTGGTCGCCAGGCGCGGCGACACCGTGATCTCCCAGACCCGCCACGGTTTCGTGATGGCCGCCGCCGGAGTCGACGCGTCCAACACCGACCCGGGCACGGTGCTGCTGCTGCCCGAGGACTCCGACGCGTCGGCCAGGCGCGTCAGGGCGGCGCTGCCGCAGAAGGTCGGCGTGATCATCTCCGACACGTTCGGGCGGCCGTGGCGCCACGGCCTCACCGACGTCGCCATCGGAGCCGCGGGCGTGCTCAGCCTGGAGGACTTCCGCGGCGAGACCGACGGCTACGGCAACCCGCTGAAGGCCACGGTCACCGCGCTGGCCGACGAGATCGCGGGCGCGGCCGAGCTGGTCAAGGGCAAGCTGGCCGGGGTCCCCGTGGCGGTGGTGCGCGGGCTGTCCCACCTGGTCACCGACGACGACGGGCCCGGCGTCCGGCCGCTGATCCGTCCGGCCGACGACGACCTGTTCCGGTACGGCTCGCGCGACGTCGTGTTCGCCCGCCGCACGATCAGAGAGTTCTCCGACCGGCCCGTCGACCCGGAGGCGGTGCGGCGGGCGGTCGCCGCGGGCATCGCCGCCCCCGCCCCCCACCACACGACCCCGTGGCGGTTCGTCCTGGTGGAGTCGGCGCGGGCCCGGCTGGAGCTGGTCGACGCGATGCGCGAGGCCTGGATCGCCGACCTGCGCGGCGACGGCTTCACCGAGCAGTCGATCGCCAAGCGCGTCAAGCGCGGTGACGTGCTGCGCAACGCCCCCTACCTGGTGGTGCCGTGCCTGGTGATGGAGGGCTCGCACACCTACCGCGACGACCGGCGCAACGCGTCCGAGCGGGAGATGTTCGTGGTCGCCACGGGGGCGGGAGTGGAGAACTTCCTCATCCAGCTCGCCGTCGAGGGGCTGGGGTCGGCCTGGGTGTCGTCCACGATGTTCTGCCGCCCGGTCGTCCGCGAGGTGCTGGACCTGCCGGAGTCGTGGGACCCGATGGGCTGCGTCGCGGTCGGTCACGCCGCTGCCCCGCCGCGCGACCGCGCGCCCCGCGACCCCCAGGACTTCATCCTGACCCGCTGACCAGGTCCGGGCACCGCGCGCCCCGCCGCTCTCCGCCGTGGCGCGCCGACCGGAGCTGGGCACACCACCGCGTCACGCCGCTCTCACGCTGACGCGCCGACCTGCGACGGGCACACCGCCGCGCGTCACGCCGACC
>NZ_JBEXUP010000146.1:0-21507 GCF_040614375.1 Nonomuraea sp. NPDC005983 | reverse complement strand
GCGGCCACGGCGCTGCTCGGGGTGCTCGCGGTGGGAGCCCCGATGCTCCAGACTGCGGCGCAGCCGCTCCAGCAGGCCACGACGGCCGCGCGACCGGCGGCCACGCAGCCTGCCACCATGGGGTCTGCCCCCGCGAAGCCGACCCCCAAGCTGCCCGAACGCTTCACCGCTCCCGACGGCACCGAGTACAGGCTCGTCGCCGACTCCCGGATCATGCTGGCGGGCGGCACCAAGGCCACGGTCACCGTCCCGGTCACGGGCAAGCCGCTGGCCATGGGAGCGGTCTGCACGGGCAGTGACGACAGCGGCCCGAGGGTGTCCACCGGCGAGAGGATGTTCCCGCCCGCCGCCTTCACGGTGTGCTCCAGGCACCTGGCTCTGCAGCCACTGGTTGTGCCCAAGGGCGCCAAGCAGGTCACGGTCACAGTCGACGACACCACAAGGGGCAGGGGCTGCGTGTGGGACAAGGCCCGCAACACCTGTGAGCCGCAGCAGCCCAAGCGCGGCACCTGGTTCCTGGCCGCGTACGAGTGGATGCCGCCGGCCAAGCCGGTCGATCCCGGGGAGCCGAAGCCGTTCCCCGCGAAGGTGTCCGGCTGGAAGCTCGCCGAGACGAAGACGGGCACCTTCCCCCAGGACGCCACGGCCACGTTCCACCTCGAAGGCGGTCACAGCTACGGCCTCGACCAGCTCTGCACCGGGGACTTGGCGAGCAGCCTGCGGTTCAGCTACCTGGGCGCCATCACCGGCGTGGTCGGCAGCTGCGGCGTATGGGAGTCCGGCCCGTGGCCCTATGCGATGAACGAGGTCCGCGTGCCCAAGGGGCAGCGCCTCAGGGTCTCGATCAGGCTGAGCATGCCGGGCGAGGTCGGCAACCGTCCGGTGCGGTGGTCGGTGGGCCTCTTTCGCAAGTAGGAAATCTCTACGGCCTGTCCGTGTTGCACACAGGTGTGACAAGGCTTTCGATTCTCGACCGGTCTCTCGTCCGCCAGGGGCATGACGCGGCGGCGGCGCTGCGCGACACCGTGCGGTTCGCGCGGCAGGCGGAGGCGCTCGGGTACCACCGTTTCTGGGTGTCGGAGCATCACAGCGTGCCGGGTGTGGCGGGGTCGGCGCCGACCGTGCTGGCGGCGGCCGTCGCCGCCGCCACCGCGCGGATCCGGGTGGGCACGGGCGGGGTGATGCTGCCGAACCACCGCCCGCTGGTGGTGGCCGAGCAGTTCGGCGTGCTGGAGTCGCTGCATCCCGGACGCGTCGACATGGGCCTGGGACGTTCGGTGGGCTTCACCGGCGGCATCCGCAGGGCGCTCGGCCACGGCAAGGACGACGCCGACGACTTCGGCGACCGGCTCGACGAGCTGCTCGGCTTCTTCACGGGCGACCAGACGGCGTATCCGGGCGTGCACGCGCTGCCCGCCGAGGGGCTGCGTCCCCAGGTGTTCGTGCTGGCCATGGGTGCGGGCGCGGACATCGCCGCCGCGCACGGCCTGCCGATGGTGATCGGGATGGGCTCGCGCGCGCACGAGGCGATCTCCCGCTACCGTGCGGGGTTCAGGGCGTCGTCCTGGGCGGCCGAGCCGTACGTGATGGTGGCGGTGAACATCGCGGCCGGCGAGACGGGCGCGGAGGCGGAGCTGTTGCAGCTGCCCGAGGCGTGGGCCACCGCGCACGCGCGGACGCGCGGCGTCTTCCCGCCGCTGCTGCCCCCGCAGGAGGTCCTGGCGCTGGAGATGACCGAGCGGGAGCGCGCCCTGTTCGAGGAGGCGCGCAAGGGCCAGATCCACGGCACCGGGCCGGAGGTGGCGGTGGCGCTCGGCTCGCTCATCGAGTCCACCGGCGCGGACGAGGTGCTGGTCACGATGAACACCTACGACCTGGACCAGCGGCTGGACTCCTACCGGCGGCTAGCGGCAGCCCTATGAGCACCAATTTCGCGGTGTTTTGTTGGCAATTGAATCACTTGCGCGCTTGTTCGAAACCCCGATAGTCACGGCATGTCACCCCTACCAACCCGGGCAACACCCACCAGAAGGGGGTTCCATGGCGCGCAACCGACTCATCGGGCTCGCAGCCACTCTGCTGTTCCTGCCGCTGTTATCGGCGTTACCGGCGACAGCCGCAGCCGATCCCCAGCAGCCGCCTCCCAGCGACGTCAGGGAGCTGTCCCGCAAGGACTTCAAGCTGGACGGTAAGCCGGTCAAGGTGCCGGCCAAGTACGAGGCCAGGGCGAAGGCCAAGGCGCAGGCCGCTGACACGCCGCCCGTGGGAACGGTCCGGCAGTGGCTGGGCCTCGACGACTTCAACGGCACCCTGTACCGCAAGGACTACACGCTGCGCGGCGTGGGGAACAACATCGAGGTCTGGGTCGCCAACGACCTGTCCTTCCCCGCCGGTGACTGCCGGGCCCAGGTGCCGACGTCGACGCAGATCACCGACGCCCAGGTGGCGAACCTGGTGACCCAGTTCGACACCAACATGTACCCGAAGGAGACGGCCGCCTTCAGCACGCCGCCCGACCGCGACGGCACCAACGCCGTCCTCGGCCCGGACGCCAACGGCAAGGGCGGCGACTACACGGGCGCGGGCAACCGGACGGTCACCCTGGTCGACAACGTCAGGGACGACAACTACTACACCTTCCCCGCCGCTCCGACGTACATCGCGGGCTTCTTCTCCGCGCAGTTCAACGAGCTGCTCGACCGCAACGTGATGACGATCGACGCCTTCGACTGGCTGCACAGAACCGGCCCGAACCCGCCGGACGACCCGACGTCGGACCTGTGCACGTCGCGGAGCGCCAGGCCGAACCTGTACGAGGGCACCTTCTCGCACGAGTGGCAGCACCTGGCCCACTACTACACCGACCCGCTGGAGACCACCTGGGTGAACGAGGGCCTGTCGGACTTCGCGCAGACCCTCACCGGCTACGTCAACGCCAAGGCCACGGTCTTCGACAAGGGCGCCGACGGCCACATCTACTGCTTCCAGGGCTTCGGCACCGTCCAGACGCCGTACAACACCAACCCGCGCGACTGCGGCGGCCCGGAGAACTCGCTCAACCTGTGGGGTGAGGGCGGCAACGGCAGCGCGGTGCTGGCGGACTACGGAAACACCTACTCGTTCATGCTGTTCCTGTACGACAGGTACGGCTCGGCGTTCATGTCCAAGCTGCACCGCGACGGCGAGCTGCAGGGTCTGGCGAGCCTGAAGGCGGCCCTAGCCGCGCAGGGCGTCAAGAACATGTACCAGGTCATCCACGACTTCCAGAGCGCGACCCTGGTGGACAAGGTCGTCGGGGAGTCGAACAGGGGCGTCATCGTGGGCGTCCCGAAGAAGCGGGTGACGACGGCGAGCCTGCGCTCGACCGTCAACCTGGCGAACCCGCGCGCCTACGCCACTCCCGGCGCGGCGCCGAACGGCGCCGACTACGTGCCGCTGCAGAAGTCCGACGGGACGTTCCTGCGCGGTCACGAGCTGCGCTCGCTGTCGTTCGACGGCTCCAAGACGCTGCCGCCGACCCCGCTGGCCTGGACCGTCGTCTCCGACGACCCCGACCGCTCCGGCAACCCGGTGCTGTGGTCGGGCAACGCCAGCAACCTGAACGCGGCCGCTGTCACCAAGCTGACGGTCCCGTCCGCCGACCCGACGCTGCGCTTCCTGGCCAAGTACGGCGCGGAGTCCGGATTCGACTACGGCTACGTGATCGTCTCCACGGACGGCGGCAAGACCTACACCGCCATCGCCGGTGACAAGACGGTGGCAGGCCCGCTCGGCCCCGGCGTCAACGGCACGACCACCGGTTTCGAGCCGCACTCCTACAGCCTGTCGGCCTACGCGGGCAAGGAGATCCTCCTCGGCTTCCGCTACGTCAGCGACGGCGGGGTCAACGAGGGCGGTTGGAAGATCGACGATGTCACGGTCGGCGGCACGGCGGTCAGCGACGGCTCCAGCCTCGACCCGTTCGACTCGCCGAGCGAGGTCTTCCCGACTCCGGTCGAGAACTGGAACGTCCGGCTGATCGGCCTGGACGACAAGCACCAGGTGGCGTTGCAGGCCGAGTTCGACGGCAAGAGCTCCGTCAGCCTGAGCCGCCTCCAGCTCGCCCCGTTCGCGCTATTCCCGACGGTGGTCGCGGTGGTGGCCTACGACGAGTCGACGGAGCAGGTAACCCAGTACGCCCCGTACACGCTGAAGGTCAACGGCGTCACCCAGCCGGGTGGCGGCCCGCAGACCTGACGCGGATCCGCTGAGGGCGCCCGCCGCACGGCGGCGGGCGCCCGTCCGGTCGCTGGTGACGTACGATCACCGAACAACATTCTGCTCATGTGAGGGATCGGTATGACGACTCGCCAGCACGCCATCGGCGACCTGCTGCGGCGCTCGGCCGCGCGCCACCCCGGCAAGACCGCCATCGTGTTCGGCGAGCTGCGCCAGAGCTACGCCGACCTGGACGCGACGGTGAACCGCACCGCCAACGCGCTGGCCGCGCGGGGCGTGCGCAAGGGCGACAGGTTCGCCGTGTTCAGCCACAACAACCACGCCTTCGTGGTGGCGTACTTCGCGCTGGCCCGGCTGGGCGCGATCTCCGTGCCGATCAACTTCATGCTCGGGGCCGACGAGGTCGCCTACATCCTGGACCATTCCGGCGCCACCGGGATGCTGGTGGAGGAGGCGCTGCTGCCGGTCGCCGCGCGGGCAGCCGGGGAGCGGATCGCCGTTCGGGGCGTGATCGGGCAGGGCGACGGGTGGGAGCCGGTCACCGCGTGGATGGCGCATCCCGACGACTCCGAGCCGCGGGTGGAGGTCGCCGACGACGACCCGATCCAGCTCATGTACACCAGCGGCACGGAGTCGCGGCCCAAGGGCGCCACGCTGGCGAGCCGGGGCCTGATCGCCCAGTACGTGTCCTGCGTGATCGACGGCGAGATGAGCGCGGACGACGTGGAGGTGCACGCGCTGCCGCTCTACCACTGCGCGCAGCTGCACTGCTTCCTCACGCCCGGCGTCTACCTCGGGGCCACCAACGTGATCCTGCCCGGCGCCGACCCGGCGGCGATCCTCGCCACGATCGAGACCGAGGGCGCGACCAAGCTGTTCTGCCCGCCGACCGTCTGGATCGGCCTGCTGCGCCACCCCGACTTCGACCGCCGCGACCTGTCGTCGCTGCGCAAGGGCTACTACGGGGCCTCGATCATGCCGGTGGAGGTGCTGAAGGAGATCGCCCAGCGGCTGCCGGACGTGCGGCTGTTCAACTTCTACGGCCAGACCGAGATGGCGCCCGTGGCCACCGTCCTGGGCCCTGACGAGCAGCTCACCAGGCTCGGCTCGGCCGGGCGTGCGGCGCTGAACGTCGAGACCAGGATCGTCGACGCCGACGACCGGCCGGTGCCGCCCGGGGTGGTGGGCGAGATCGTGCACCGCAGCCCGCACGCCATGCTCGGCTACTGGAACGACCCCGACAGGACGGCCGAGGCGCTCCGCGGCGGCTGGTTCCACAGCGGCGACCTCGGCGTGCTGGACGCCGACGGCTACCTGTCGGTCGTCGACAGGAAGAAGGACATGATCAAGTCCGGTGGCGAGAACGTGGCGAGCCGGGAGGTCGAGGAGGCCATCTACCAGCACCCCGCGGTGGCCGAGGCGGCGGTGTTCGGGGTGCCGGACCCGCGGTGGATCGAGGCGGTGACGGCCGCCGTCGTGCTGCGCGCGGGCGCGGGCCTGACCGCCGACGAGCTGGTCGCCTTCCTGCGGGAACGGCTCGCGCCCTTCAAGACGCCCAAGCGGGTCGTGTTCGTGGAGTCGCTGCCCAAGAACGCCAGCGGCAAGGTCCTCAAGCGGGAGCTGCGCGACGCCTTCTGACGCCGGACCCGCTGCAGCGTGGCCGCGCGGCCCTCAGTTCCTTGCGTCGCTCACCGGAAGGGCACGCGCGGCGCGTTCCCGGCGAGGACGTCGTCGTCCGGGGCCGGGTACGCCCTTGAGCTCGACCTGCCTGAGGGCTCGGCGGCGATCGGCTGCTAGGGTGTGTCACGAGTGATCAGCTAAAGGGAGATACCAGACGTGGTGGGTGACGACGACATCTCCGGGTGATACCGGGAGTGTTCGGCCACCGGCAGGCGCGCAGGAGCGCCGCCGTGGCCATGTCGGCGTTTCTTGAATCCCCTTTCTCTCCTTGGGCGGCCCCGGCACGCCCCGATCACCACGAGGTCACTCGCATGTCCGACGCGTTCATCGTCTGCTCCAACCTGTCCTTCTCCTGGCCGGACGACACCCCGGTCTTCCAGGACCTGTCCTTCACCGTGGGCGCCGGCCGCACGGGCCTGGTCGCGCCGAACGGCGCCGGCAAGAGCACCCTGCTCAAGCTGATCGCCGGCGAGTACCGGCCCAGCGGCGGCAGCGTGTCCGTCGAAGGGGTGCTCGGCTACCTCCCGCAGAGCCTGCCCCTCGCCGGTGACCTGACCGTCGCCGAGGTCCTGGGGATCGCCCCGGTGATCAGGGCTCTGGACGCCATCGAGTCCGGCGACGCGAGCGAGGAGCACTTCGCCACGATCGGCGACGACTGGGACATCGAGGAGCGCACCCGCGCCCAGCTGGACCGGCTCGGCCTCGGCGACGTCGAGCTCGCCCGGCACCTGCGCACCCTCAGCGGCGGCCAGGTCGTCTCCCTCGGGCTGGCGGCGCAGCTGCTGAAGCGGCCCGACGTCCTGCTGCTCGACGAGCCGACCAACAACCTCGACCTCGACGCGCGCCGCAAGCTCTACGACGTGCTCGCCGACTGGAACGGCTGCCTGCTGCTGGTCAGCCACGACCGGGCGCTGCTCGACCGTATGGACCGGATCGCCGAGATCGAGCGGGGCGAGATCAGGTTCTACGGCGGGAACTTCACCGCCTACGAGGAGGCGGTGCGGGCCGAGCAGGAGGTCGCCGAGAAGAACATCCGCAGCGCCGAGCAGGAGCTCAAACGCGAGAAGCGGGAGATGCAGCAGGCCCGCGAGCGGGCCGAGCGGCGGGCGAGCAACGCCGCCCGCAATCTGAAGAACGCGGGCCTGCCGCGGATCTTCGCCGGGAACATGAAGCGGGGCGCCGAGGAGTCGGCGGGCAGGGCGGGCCAGACGCACGCCGCGCGGGTCAGCGATGCCAGGGCCCGGCTCGACGAGGCCGGGCGTGCCCTGCGCGACGACCAGAAGATCGCGCTGGAACTGCCCGGAACCCACGTCCCCGCCGGACGCACGGTCTTCCTCGGCGAGCGGATGCAGGTCCACCACGGTGAGCGGGCCCTGTTCGCCGGGGAGGGCGTCGAGCTGACCATCCGCGGCCCCGAGCGGATCGCGCTGACCGGCCCGAACGGCGCGGGCAAGTCCACCCTGCTGCGCCTGCTCAACGGCGACCTGGAGCCGGACGACGGCCGGATCAGGCGGGCCGACGGCCGAGTCGCCTACCTGTCGCAGCGGCTGGACCTGCTGGACCTCGACGGCACCGTCGCGGAGAACCTGGCCGCGTTCGCGCCCGGAATGCTGGAGGCGCAGCGGATGAACCTGCTCGCCCGCTTCCTGTTCCGGGGCTCGCGCGCGCACCTGCCGGTCGGGGTGCTGTCGGGCGGCGAGCGGCTGCGCGCCACCCTGGCCTGCGTCCTGTGCGCCGAACCGGCACCCCAGCTGCTGTTGCTGGACGAGCCGACCAACAACCTCGACCTGGTCAGCGTCGGCCAGCTGGAGAGCGCGCTCGCCGCCTACGAAGGCGCGTTCGTGGTGGTCAGCCACGACGAGCGGTTCCTCGCGGAGATCAACGTGGGCCGCTGGCTGCAGCTCTCCGAGGGCCGGTTGCTGGAGACGGGGCCCGAGGTCAGCCGCCTGCCTTGAGCCCTCAACCCCAGCCGTCGAGGGCGAACACGGCCCCGCGATGACACTGCGTGATGCCCGCGGCCGGATACGCCACCGTGTTCGGGGGAAGCGCGCCGGGGTCGGCCCACAGCAGCCCGGCGCACTTGTGCGGCTCCATGTTCACCGGCTCGCCCTCCCACCGGACGGCCTCGAAGAAGAACCCGACGCGGGCCTCACCGGAGGCGCCTCGATGGTGCATCACGTGCAGAAATCTGAGATCGGGGGGATCGACGGTCACCCCGACCTCCTCCCTGGCCTCCCGGATCACGGCGTCGACGACCGACTCGCCCTCCTCCAGGTGGCCACTCGGGAGGTTCAGGCCGCCGTCGGCGAATCCGGTGTTGGCCCGCTCGGCCAGCAGGATCAGGCCACCCCGGCGCAGCACGAGATGGACGTCGACGACGCTGCGATAACGCCGCTTCACCGGGCGAGCCCGTCGCGCCGCCGGTCGAGAGCCTGCACCCACTTGACGGCCACCGCGGCGACCTGCACCAGCTCGGCGCGCAGCAGCTCGGGATCGTCCTCCGCGAAGGCCTCCAGCACCTCCTCGTGCAGGATGTGCCGCCAGGTCAGCTCGCCCCTGGCCGCCGCCTCGCCCACCTCACGTCTGGCCTGCTCCGCCGCGTCGGCGCCGTCGCCTCCGGCCCAGGACGCGCCCGTGCCGTCGGGGACGTCCTGGATGCCCCATCGTCTGTCCTGCGCCCGTCGCTCCGCCGCCACCTCGGCCAGCGCGCCGGCCAGCGAGCCCGGCGCGCCCGCGTCACCGTCGTGTGTCACGATCCCCGAGTCTGCCCGACGCCTCCGACAGGATCGCGCATCCTGAAGCCCGGCCCCACGTCGGCCGCGCCCGAGCGGACGTGGTCGCGGAACGCCCGGACGGCGGGCGTCAGCCGCTCCCCCACGGGCCAGCTCAGCCCGATGGTCCGGAGCACGGGCGGCGACAGCGGGACCTCCGCCACCCCCGACGGCGGCGCGGGGCCGAAGCGCGGCAGCAGCGCCACGCCCAGCCCCGCCGCCACCAGCCCCCGGACGGTCTCCGACTCCTGCCCCTCGAACGCGATCCTGGGCTGGAACCCGGCCTCCGCGCACAGGTCGTCGGTGATCCGGCGCAGCCCGTACCCGTGCTCCAGCGTGACGAGCTCCTCGTCCGCGAGGTCGGCCGGCCGCACGTGCTCCCGCACGGCGAACGGATGGGAGCACGGGACCGACAGCACCAGCTCCTGGTCGGCGAGCGCGGCGCTGGCGAGGTCGGGGTCGTCGTCCGGCAGCGGCGCGACGAGCACCAGGTCGATCTCGCCGTCGCGCAGGCCGCGCAGCATGTCCTGCCGGGAGCCCTGCACCAGGCTGAAGCGGACGCGCGGGTTGCGCTCGCGGAAGCCCTTCACCAGCGACGGCACCAGCGAGCGGCCGAGCAGGTGCAGGAAGCCGAGGACGACGTGCCCGCTGCCGGGGTCGGCCTCCTCACGGACCTCCCGCACGGCGGCGGCCACGACGCCGAGCGCGCGGGCGGCCGAACCCGCCAGGGTCCGTCCGGCCCTGGTCAGCCTGATGCCGCGCCCGGCTGGGATGACGACGGGCGCGCCGACCAGCTCGGAGAGGGCGGCGAGCCGCCTGCTGACGGTGGGCTGCGGGATGCCGAGCAGCTCGGCGGCCCTGGTCACGTGCCCGGTCTCGCCGAGCGCGGCGAGCAGCGCCAGCGCTGGCGCGAGCCGGGCCGCCAACTCCAGATCCGCAGATTCATCCAGCATGGTATGAATTATCGCCCTTTTCAGCATTGGACGCATTTATTAGCTTTGCTTAGTTTTTTGGAGTGGTCCTCGAACTGAGCGCTCCCGTCAGCACCAGGCGGGTCGGCGCCGCCGTCGCCGCGGCGGGCGTCTCCTCCTTCGCCCTGCTGTACGCGCCCCAGCCGGTCCTCCCTCAGCTCGCGACGGCGTTCCACCTGGACCCCGGCGGCGCGTCCCTGGCGATCGGAGTGGCCACGACCGCGCTGGCCCTCGCGGTGCTGCCGCTGGCGGCGCTGTCGGAGCGGGTGGACAGGCGGCAGGTGATCGTCTGCTCGGTGATCGCCTCGGCGGTGCTCGGGCTGTTGCTGCCGCTCGCGCCGTCGTTCCCCGTGCTGCTGGTCATGCGGGCGCTGCAGGGCGTGGCGATCGCGGGCTTCCCCGGCGTCGCCGCCGCCTACCTGGCCGACCAGGTCGGCACGGCCAGGCTGCCGTCCGCCGTCGGCGTGATGATCGCGGGCAACTCGGTGGGCGGCATGCTCGGACGACTCGGCGCCGGATTCGCGGCCGGGCCGCTGGGCTGGCACGGCGCGCTGCTGGTCGTCGCGGGCGTCTCGCTGGTGTGCGCGGTGTTCGCCGCCGCCGTACTCCCCCCGTCGCGGCGGGCCCCGCACTCGGTCGACGACGGCGAGCAGACCCGGCTCGGGGCGCGGCTGCTCGCGCCGTACACGGTGGCGGTGCTGGGGATGGGGGCGTTCGTCGCGCTCTACAACGCGGCGGGCTTCCGGCTGGCCGCGCCGCCGATCGGCCTCGCGCCCGCGGCGGCGTCCCTCGTGTTCCTCTCCTACGCCATGGGGACCGTCTCCTCGGCCGCGGCGGGACGCCTGGTGCGCAGGCTCGGACAGTCGGCGGCCCTCGTGACGTCGCTCGCCGCGACGGCCGCCGGCGCCGCGCTGACGGTCTCGGACGCGCTGCCGCTGATGGCGCTCGGCTTCGCCGTCCTGACCGCCGGGTTCTTCGCCGCACACGCGATCGCGAACGCGTGGGTCGCGGCCGAGGCCCCGCCACGGGCGCGCGGCAGGGCGTCCGGGCTCTACACGCTCTGCTACTACCTCGGCAGCGGCGCCGGAGGGACCGTGGGCAGCGCGGTCTACGGACGGTTCGGGTGGGGCTGGCTGATCGTCCTAACGGTGGGCTGGCTCCTGGTGGGCGTGGCAGCGGTCCTGACGGCGGCCAGACGACCGGTCAACTGACAGGCGGCCGGTCAGGCCACGCGCCGCCGGGACGCTGACGCGCGGAGGCCCCGTGACGCGCTCGTCACGGGGCCTCCGTCATCCGTCATCCGCTGGGCGGTTCTACCGCCACTGGCTCGGGACGATCGGGCTGGCGGCCATCGCCATGCAGTGGGCGTTGGGGTACTCATGGTCGAAGTACACCGACTGGTCGTGGAAGTAGCCGCGGATCTCGACGTGACGCGGGCTCCACAGCTTGACGCAGGGACGTCCCGGCTCCCTGATCGCGTCGAGGTCTCCGTTGAGGTCGCGGAGGTTCGCGCAGGCGTCTCGTGGCGTGGGGTGGCTGCCGCCGTCGGGGCCGCACGTGAGGACGTAGTACTCCGAGGTGCCGCGCTGGATGTCGCTGACCGTGATCCTGAGCTCGCCTTCGAGGCCACCGGCCTGCGCCGGGGCCGCGACACCGAGCGTGGCCGCCGCCAGGACGGCGGCGGTGACGGCGGCTGGACGGGCGAGAGAACGGAGAATGGACAAGGAAGACCCCCTTCAACCTTGGATACGCAGCGTGACGCTATCATCACCGTGCGCCCTCATCGTGGATCTTCTGACCCGCGATTCCGGACAGAGCCCCTGACGTCCCCGGAACGCCGCACGGAGCGAATCGCCCCTGAACAGCCCGGCCCGCCGTTTCCTCCGCCACGCGACCCCCGAGAGGAGCGCCAAGCGATATTTCCTACCGAATAGATAGCTATATTGGTGCGGTGACCATCGACCAGCACGGACTGGCCATGAGTGGCGCGAGCCGTGCCGCCGTCCGCCATTACGACCAGGCGATCGACGAGCTGCTCCACTTCCGCGTCGAGGTCGACGCCGAGTCGGCGGCCGCGCTGGCCGACTCGCCGGACTTCCCGATGGGCCAGGTGCTGGCCGCCTACCTGGGGCTGCTCACCACCGAGGCGGACGACGCGCGCGCCGCCCGGCAGCGCTTCGCCGCCTGGCGTGCCAGGATCGACCACCTGTCACTGCTCCCCCGCGAGCGCGCGCATGTCGAGGCCGTCCAGGCGCTGCTCGACGGCGACTTCCTGACCTGCGGCACGCTGCTCGGCAGGATCACCGAGGAGCACCCTCGCGACGCGCTCGCCCTCGCCGCCGGCCACCAGGTGGACTTCTTCACCGGCGACGCGCGGTCGCTGCGCGACAGGATCGGCGGCGCGCTCAACGCCTGGCACGACGACGACAGGCACTTCGGCCACGTTCTCGGCATGTACGCGTTCGGGCTGGAGGAGGCGGGCCACTACGACAGATCGGAGGAGGTGGGGCTGCGCGCGGTCGAGCTGAACGCGCGCGACGTGTGGGGCATCCACGCGGTCGTGCACACCTACGAGATGCAGGGCAGGTTCGGTGACGGCGTCCGCTACCTGGACGCCAGACTTGACGACTGGTCCACCGGCACGTTCTTCAACGTGCACAACTGGTGGCACTACTCGCTGTACGCGCTGGAGTCGGGCGACGTCGCCAGGGCCCTGGCGATCTATGACGCGGTGCTGGCGGGCGGGCAGTCGTCCATGGAGCTGCTGGACGCCGCCGCGCTGCTGTGGCGGCTGCTCCTGGAGGGCTCGCCCGAGGAGGAGCGGTGGCGGGCGCTGGCCGACGCCTGGCCGGTCAGGGTGGCCGAGCCGTTCTACGCCTTCAACGACATGCACGCCGTCATGTCGTACGTGGGCGCGGGACGTTTCCAGGACGCCGAGGAGCTGATCCGAGGCCGGGAGGCGTACCTGGCGGAGCCGCGTCCGGGTGTCACCAACCAGGCCATGACGGCCAGGGTCGGGCTGCCGGTGTGCAGGGCGCTGGTGGCGTTCGGCAAGGCCGACTACGACGCCGTGGTGGACCTGCTCTACCCGATCAGACACCGCGTCAACGAGTTCGGCGGCAGCCACGCGCAGCGCGACGCCGTCCAGAAGACGCTGCTGGAGGCGGCGCTGCGCGGCGGGCGCCTCGAGCTGGCGCGGGTGCTGGTGAGCGAGCGGATCAACGTCCGGCCGTGCAGCCCGTTCAACTGGCTCAAGCAGGGCGCGCTGGCGGAGCGGCTCGGCGACCGCGCCGCGGCCGCGGCGGCCCGCCTCCGCGCGGAGGAACTGGCGCGGCGAGCCTGATCCCGCGCGGCGGGAGCCGAGGTGGCGGACCTGATCCGGATTCTGTCGGTGCCGGCGAGTAGGCTCTCCCCCCATGGATCGGCAACTCACCCTGATGGCGGTGCACGCCCACCCCGACGACGAGGTCATCAGCACCGGCGGCATCCTCGCGCGCTACTCCGACGAGGGCATCCGCACGGTTCTGGTGACCTGCACCAACGGCGAGCAGGGCGACGGCCCTGGCGGGGTCAAGCCCGGCGACCCCGGCCACGACGACGAGGCGGTGGCCCGCCAGCGCCTGGAGGAACTGCGCGAGTCGGTCGCCCACCTGGGCATCGACCACCTGGAGCTGCTCGGCTACCGCGACTCCGGCATGGACGGCTGGGAGGGGAACGAGCACGGCGCCGCGTTCGCCAACGTTCCGGTCGAGACGGCCGCCGCGAAGCTCGTCGCGCTGATGGAGCACTACCGGCCGGATGTCGTGGTCACCTACGACGAGACGGGCGGTGGCGGCTACGGCCACCCCGACCACGTCCAGGCGCACCGGGTGGCGGTCGCGGCGGCCGAGGCGTCCGGCATCCCGGCCAAGTTCTACTACACGGCCATCCCCCGCTCCGGTGTCAAGCAGATGTTCGAGGGCATGCGGGCCAGCGGCGTCGACTTCGGCGACTTCGAGCCGTCCGACGACTTCGGCACGCCCGACGAGCTGGTCACGTCCATGATCGACGTCTCGCCGTACGTGGAGCGCAAGCTGAAGGCGCTGCAGGCGCACGAGAGCCAGGGCGAGAACATCTTCCTGCTCCGCATGCCCGAGGAGGCCCAGCACCAGGTGTTCTCGCACGAGGCGTTCATCCGGGTGTCGTGCCGGGTCGAGGCGCCCGACCACGAGGACGACCTGTTCGCCGGCCTGCGCTGAGCGCTCGGCCCCGAGCCGGTTCCCGACCGGCGACGGGCCGCCCCGATCACGGTCTGAGCGGAGGCAGCTCGCCCGAGCCGCGCACGATCAGGCGCGTCGGCACCAGGGTCCGGCGTGCCTTCGAGCGGTCGCCGTCCAGGCGGGCCAGGACGAGGTCGGCCGCGGCGCCGCCGATCGCGGCGGGGTCCTGGGCGACGACGGTCAGCGGCGGGTCGAGCACCTCGGCCAGCGGCAGGTCGTCGTAGCCGACGACGGCCACGTCCTTGCGGCCCGCGCGGGCGAGCGCCACCACCACGCCCATGGAGGCGAGGTTGTTGGCGGCGAACAGCGCGGTCGGCGGGTCGTCGAGGGCCAGCAGGCGGAGCGTGGCGGCGCTGGCGGCGTCCTGGTCGTGGCCGCTCTCCACGAGCGCGCGGTCGAACGGGAGCCCGGATCGTTCCAGCGCGTCGCGGTAGCCCTGGAAGCGTTCGCGGCGGGTGTAGAGGGTGGCGGGCAGGTCACCGACGAAGCCGACCCTGCGGTGCCCGTGCCCGATCAGGTGGCCGACCCCGGCCGCGGCACCCTCGCGGTTGGCGCTGACCACGCAGTCGGCGGTCAGCCCCACGGCGGGCCGGTCGAGGAAGACGATCGGCAGGCCCGCCGCCCGCTCGCCGCGCAGGTGGCGGTGGTCGCCGGCCGCCGACGGCACCACCATGAGGGCGCTGACCCTGCGCGCCAGGAACGCGGCGATCAGCGACTGCTCCAGCTCGGCCGTCTCGCTGGACGAGCCGACGATCAGGGTCAGCCCGCGGGCCCTGACCGTGTTCTCGATGCCGCCCGCGAGCGTGCCGAAGAACGGGTTGCCCATCTCGGGGATGACCAGGCCGATCGCGGCGTCACGGGCCCCGACGCGCATGTTGCGGGCCATCAGGTTGGGCTGGTAGCCCAGCTTGCGTACCGCCTGCAGGACGCGTTCGCGCGTCTCCGCGGCGACGGGCCCTTCGTCGTTGAGCACCCGCGAGACGGTCTTGGCCGTGACCCCCACTTCACGGGCCACGTCTGCCATGGTGGGACGCCGCATTTCGACCATGCTAGTGGCTCGTCACGACAGGCCGATCGCCTCCGCCGCGCTCTTGTCGGCCACCACCGCCTTGCCGTCCGACACCTGGAGGGCGCCGGTCATGACGGCGACGACCTCGGCCATGCTGTGGTCGGCGGGCTTGACCTGGGCGACGCGGCGGCCGAGCCGCTGGACGTGGATGCGGTCGGCGATCTCGAACACGTGCGGCATGTTGTGGCTGATCAGCACGACGGGCAGGCCGCGGTCGCGGACCCGTCTGATCATGTCGAGCACCTGGCCGGACTCCTTGACGCCGAGCGCGGCGGTCGGCTCGTCCATGACGACCACGTGCGAGGCCCAGGCGACGGCTCTGGCCACGGCCACGCCCTGCCGCTGCCCGCCGGACAGCGACTCGACCGGCTGGGTGAGCGAGCGCAGGCCGATCTTCAGTGCGGCCATGTGCTCGGCGGACTCGGCGCGCATCCGCTTCTTGTCCAGCAGCCGGAAGATCGTGCCCAGCGGGCCGGGCTTGCGGATCTCCCTGCCGAGGAACATGTTGGTCGCGATGTCGAGCGAGGCGGCGACGGCCAGGTCCTGGTAGACGGTCTCGATGCCGTGCTTGCGCGCGTCCAGCGGGCTGCGCAGGCGGACGGGCTCGCCGCCGAGCATGATCTCGCCGGAGTCCGGCTGGATCGCGCCCGTCAGGGCCTTGATCAGGGTGGACTTGCCCGCGCCGTTGTCGCCGATGACGGCGAGCACCTCGCCGGGCATCAGGTCGAAGTCGGCGCCGTCGAGCGCGGTCACGTGGCCGTAGCGCTTGACCAGGCCGCGTGCTTGGAGGACGGGGGTCGTCATCGGTTCCTCCTGCGGGAGAGCTGGTCGACGGCGACGGCGAGGATCACCAGGATGCCGGTGATGAGCGTCTGGTAGATCGACGGGACGCCCATGAGTTGCAGGCCGTTGCGGAACACCCCGACGATGAGCGCGCCGATCAGCGTCCCGAGCACCAGGCCGCGCCCGCCGAACAGGCTGGTGCCGCCGAGCACGACGGCGGTGATGCTGTCGAGGTTGTCGGTCTGGCCCGCCTGCGGGTCGCCGACGCCGGTCCTGGAGACCAGCAGCAGGGCCGCGATGCCGTAGACGAGTCCGGCGAGGGTGTAGACGCCGATGGTCAGCCGCCGGGTGCGGATGCCGGTCAGCCGCGCCACCTCGGGGCTGTTGCCCAGCGCGTAGACGTGGCGTCCCCAGGCGGTCTGGCCGAGCAGGTAGGCGAAGAGCAGGAACAGCAGGATCGTCAGCAGCGAGCCGTAGGTGACGTTGGTCTGCCCGACCTGGAACGTCCGGCCCAGGAAGGTCAGCAGGTCCGGGAGCTGGGTGACGGTCTGCTCCTGCGAGTAGATGTGGGTCAGCGCGAACACCACGTTCAGCATGCCGAGCGTCACGATGAACGGCGGCAGCGAGATCCGCGTCACCAGCAGCCCGTTGACCAGCCCGAACGCGGCGCACACGGCGAGCCCGGCGGCGATCGCGAGCAGGGGCGGCAGCTCACCGGTCACGGCCAGCTTGGTCATCACGATGCCGCCGAACGCCATGATCGCGCCGTTGGACAGGTCGATGCCCGCCGTGAGGATGATCAGCGTCTGGCCGATGGCGAGCGTCCCGACGACCATGACCTGCTGGATGATCAGCGAGAAGTTGCCGCCGGAGAGGAACTGATCGGTCCTGAGGGCGAAGAACGCGCACGCCAGCACCAGCGCGATGAACGGGCCGGCGACGGGGGTGGTGAGGATCCGGCGCGGTAGTGCCGCTTCGATGACGGCCATCTCAGCCCCAGCAGTTGGCCAGGCCGAAGGCGGTGTCCTTGGCCTCGACGCCGGTGGCCGGCTCGTCGGTGACCAGCGTGACGCCGGTGTCGGTGTAGCCCGAGGCCTTCTTGCCGGTCTTGGCGAACTCTGCCACGGCCTTGACGCCGTCCTCGGCCATCTTCAGCGGGTACTGCTGCGAGGTGGCGGCGATCTGCCCGCTCTGCACCGCCTTGACGCCGGTGCATCCGCCGTCCACGGAGACGATCAGGGTGTCCTTCTCGCGGCCCTTGGCCTTCAGCGCGGTGTACGCGCCCAGGGCGGCGGGTTCGTTGATGGTGTAGACGAGGTTGATGTCGGGGGCCTTCTGCAGGCAGTTCTCCATCGCGGTCTGCCCCTTGGACTGGTCGCCGCGGGTGTCCTGGGAGCAGACGATGGACGGGTCGCCCTCGGCGATGCCGTACCCCTTGAGGAAGCCGTCGTGGCGCAGCTGCCCGACAGTGATGCCGGGGGCCAGGTCCAGGGTGGCGATCTTGGCGGGCTTGCCGGCCATCGCGGCCTTGGCGTACTGGCCGATGAGCTCGCCCGCCTTGAGGTTGTCGGTGGCGAACAGCGCGTCGGTGGCGTCCTGCGGGTCCGTGGGGGTGTCCAGGGCGATCACCATGACGCCCGCGTCCCTGGCCTTCTTGATCGCCGGGACGATCGCCTTGGTGTCGCTCGGCGTGATGAGGATGCCCTTCACTCCGGCGGCGACCATGTTCTCGATCGCGGTGATCTGGGCGGCGTTGTCGCCGTCGAACTTGCCGGCGGCGGTCATCAGCTCGGTGCCGGACGCCTGGGCCGCCTTCTGCGCGCCTTCCTTCATCTTCACGAAGAACGGGTTGGTCTCCGTCTTGGTGATCAGTCCGACTTTGGGGGTGGAGGACGTCTGCTGGCCGTTGCCGCCGCATCCGGTGGCGAGCAGCGCAGCGGCCAGCAAACCGGCCGAGATTCTTGCAATCATGGACGCTTCCTATCAGCGGAGATTCGATGTCATCGTTGACATATGTCATCGTTGACATCGGCCGTGTTGCGATGATGAACTCCGATTCGAGAAACGTCAATGCCTTCATGTCGTAACAAATGGGCAACGAGCCAGAGAGGCAGGGCCCGATGATCGCTGTCCTGGGCGAGTGCGTCGCGGACGCCTTCGCCGACCGGCGTCCCGGCGAGCTCACGGAGCTGGCGCTGCGGGTGCTGCCGGGGGGCGGTCCCGCGAACACGGCGGTGGCCCTGGCGCGCCTCGGCACCCCCACCCGGTTCCTCGGCCGCCTGTCGGGCGACGTCTTCGGCGACCTGTTCCGCGACCACCTCGTCTCCTCCGGCGTGGACCTGTCGGCGAGCGTGCGGGCGGCCGAGCCCAGCACGCTCGCGGTCGCGGCGCTGGACGGGCAGGGCCAGGCCGCCTACAGCTTCCACGCCGAGGGCACCGCCGACTGGCAGTGGTCCCCGGACGAGCTGACGGGGCTCGGCGGCGCGTCCTGCCTGCACACCGGCTCGCTGGCGCTGGTACGCGAGCCGGGGCGGGACGTGGTGGAGTCCTTCGCCGCGGCCGCGGCCGGGCAGGCGACGGTCTCGATCGACCCCAACGTCCGGCCCAGCCTGGCCGCGCGCGAGGCCTACCAGGTGACGCGCTGGTGCGGCATCGCCGACATCCTCAAGCTCAGCGAGGACGACCTGACCTTCCTCCTGCCGGGCGAGCCGATGGAGCGCGCCTGCGACACCTGGCACGCCGCCGGGGCCCGGCTGATCGTGGTCACCCGGGGCGCGTCCGGGGCCCTGGTCTCCCTGGAGGGGGCGCGGGCGACGGTCGGCGCGCCACGCGTGCGGGTGGTGGACACGGTCGGCGCGGGCGACGCGTTCACGGCCGGGCTGCTGCACCACCTGTCCGCGCGCGGCCTCCTGGGGGGACGCCTGGACGGGCTCGATCTTGACACGGCCACCGAGGCGGCGGCGTTCGCGGCCCAGGTGGCGGCCATGACCTGCGCGGTCGCCGGCGCCAACCCGCCCTGGGCGTACCAGCTCACCGACCTCGACGCCGACCACCTGGCGGACGGCGCGTGACGCCGGCGAGCAGGCGGCGGACCGGGCAAGCGCGATTAAAGGCGGGCGCAACCCCAGTGGCCCGATAATCAACTCAGTAACCGGCGCCACCAGGACAGGACACACACATGGGACGTTTATTGCGGATCTTCTCGCCCGCCGTGATCGGCCTGCTCGTCTCGGGTTTCACCACCGGGCCGCAGCAGGACCCGCTCACGTCCTTCTACAACCAGCGGCCCGCCTGGTCCGACTGCGGCGGCGGCTTCCAGTGCGCCAAGCTGAAGGTGCCGCTCGACTACGCGAAACCGGCGGGCGAGCGGATCGAGCTGGCCCTGATCCGCCTCCCCGCGACCGGCCAGCGGATCGGCTCGATCGTGCTCAACCCCGGCGGCCCCGGCGGGTCCGGCATCGACTACGCCAAGCAGGCCAAGACGCAGGTGTCGGCCGACGTCCGGGCCCGCTTCGACGTCGTCGGCTTCGACCCGCGCGGCGTCGGCAAGTCCACCCCCGTGCGCTGCCTGACCGGCCCGCAGACGGACGCCTACGTCGCCCTCGACCCGACGCCCGACTCCGCCGCCGAGACCAAGAAGCTCCAGGAGGCGTCGCGGGCCTACGCCAAGGGCTGCCAGGCCAGGTCGGGCAAGCTGCTCGCGCACGTCGGCACGGCCGACGCCGCCCGCGACATGGACGTCATGCGCGCCGCCCTCGGCGACAAGAAGCTCACCTACCTCGGCAAGTCGTACGGCACCTACTTGGGCGCCACCTACGCCGACCTGTTCCCCTCCAAGGTGCGCGCCCTCGTCCTCGACGGCGCCCTGGACCCCACGCTGACCATGGCCCAGATCAACTCCCACCAGTCGCGCGGCTTCGAGGTGGCCTTCACCGCGTTCCTGCGCGACTGCTTCGAGCAGAAGGACTGCCCCTTCCCCACGCACGAGGTCGGCGCGTCGTTCGCCAAGCTCGACGCGCTGTTCAAGCGGGCCGACTCGACCCCGCTGCGCAACAGCCGCGACGACAGGAAGCTCACCGAGGCGCTGGCCGTGACCGGCACGCTGATGCCGCTCTACCAGCGCGACGCCTGGCCGTACCTGCGGCGGGCGCTCACGGCGGCCTTCAAGGGCGACGGCACGATCCTGCTGGCCTTCGCCGACCTGTACTACGGGCGCGAGGCCGACGGCAGCTACAGCAACGAGAACGACGCGAACACCGCCATCAACTGCCGCGACCACGCCTACCCCGGCACGGCGGCCGGCTACGCCCGGATGACCCGCAAGAGCGTGTCGCTGGCGCCGCACTTCGGCCCCTACGTCTCGGGCGGCCCGACACCGTGCCTGTACTGGCCGGTCAAGAGCCTGGCGAGCGTCAAGCCGCTGCGTGCCAAGGGCGCGGCGCCGATCGTGGTGGTCGGCACCACGCGCGACCCGGCCACGCCGTACAAGTGGGCCCAGGCGATGGCGTCGCAGCTCTCCTCGGGCGTGCTGCTCAGCTTCGACGGCGACGGCCACACCGCGTACCGGTCGGGCTCGTCCTGCGTCGACGAGGCGATCGACCACTACCTGATCGACGGGGTACCGCCGAAGAACGGAACGACCTGCCCGAAGATCTGACACCGGAGGGCCGCGATCAGCGGCCCCTGGTGCCGCCGTCGCGGTGGGGGCGGTCGAGGACCGGCTGGACGAACCACGTCCACAGGGCGAGCAGGGCGATGGCGGCGGCGGTGGCGACCGCCACGGCGATGTGGAACAGGTAGTCCACCACCAGCATGGTCGCCGCCGTCATCGAGACGGCCAGCGCCAGCGCCCCCGCGATGCCGTACCGGTTCGACCGGAAGACCAGCGCCTCCTTGCGCCCCTGGCGGAACAGGATGCGGTGCTGCGCCGCCGGCGCGATGTAGCAGATGGACGCGACGGCGGCGCCGACCAGCGCCACGTAGAACAGTCTCCGGTCCCACACGCCCAGCTCGGGGAAGCCGTTGGAGAACGGCACGGTGAGCAGGAACGCGAACAGCACCTGGACCCCGGTGACGGCCACCCGCGCGCTCTGCAGCAGTTCCACGAAGTTGCGGTCGGCCCGCTCCTTCTCCGTCTCCTGCTCCACGCGCGTCGCCTCCCGCCCGAGATCAGCTCCTGAGACTACGTCTATCCAGGTGCCGGCTTTCAAACCTGGTGGACGCCGCCGCTCACCGTTCCAGCAGCTTGGCCGGCGTGATGGGCAGGTCGCGGACGCGGCGGCCGGTCGCGTGGTACACGGCGTTGCCGATGGCGGCGGCGGTACCGACGATGCCGATCTCGCCGATGCCCTTGGACCCCATGGGGTTGAGCCGCTCGTCGTGCTCGTCCAGCCAGACGGCCTCGATCCGCTCGACGTCCGCGCAGACCGGGATGTGGTACTGGGCGAGGTCGCGGTTGACGAAGCCGCCGAACCGCTCGTCGGTCACCGTCTGTTCCATGAGGGCCATGCCCAGGCCCATCGTCATGCCGCCGACGAACTGCGAGCGGGCCAGGTCGGCGTCCACGATGCGGCCGCAGGCGAAGACGCCGAGCAGGTGCGAGACGCGGACCTCGCCGGTGTCCTCGTCCACCCGGACCTCGGCGAACTGGGCGCCGAAGGATGGTGGCCGCCCAACGCGAGAATCCCGGCGCGGACATCCTCGGCATGCTGGTCCGCGAGCACGGTGAGGAGCTCAGCGACGACGACCTGATCGGC
>NZ_JBEXUP010000145.1:0-21821 GCF_040614375.1 Nonomuraea sp. NPDC005983 | reverse complement strand
CAGGCGCTGAACGACAGCGCGGTCATCAGCGTCGCCACCAGGTAGAGGACGAGCGTGATGAGGAACAGCTTCTTCCTGCCGTGCCTGTCGGTCAGGCAGGCGTCCACGCCGAGCAGCGGCGTTTCCGGGGTCATCTCGACCACCGCGGCCGCCCGCTCCCGAAGGCCGTCCCAGCGCCCGGTCAGCCAGTCGAGCCTGATCGACGACACCTCCACCAGGTAGGCGGGGTACAGGGCGCCGGACTCCTCGGCGATCCGTCTGCCCTCGCTCGCGAACCGGTCGGCCGGGTCGTAGTGGCCGAGCGCGGTCGCCGCGTCGCACAGGTTGGAGTAGGCGCGCGCGACCTGCCTGCGTACCGCGGCCGACGGGTCGTTCACAGGGAGCGTGTCGGCCAGCGCGAAGGCGTCGGGCGAGCCCACGAGCATGGCGAAGGTGACCTTGTTGGCGTACACCGTGGCTGTCAGCTCGCGGTCCTCGTCGGCGACGGCGACGAGGAGGCTCTCGGCCTGGTCCATCCACTTCTTGTGGGTGGAGATCGGCTCGCGGCCCCATGTCGGCATCGCCAGCAGGGCCAGCCCTCTGGCGGCGATGCCGGGCCTGCCGTCCAGGTCGGGGAGTGCGGCGAGGACCTCCTGGCGTCCCGCCGCGATGGCGCCCGCCTGGTTGGACAGCAGCACGCCCAGGTTCAGCCTGGCCTCGCCGCGGACCTCCCTGGACAGAAAGTCGTCCGACAGCAGGTGACGGAGCATCCGCACGGCGCGCCGGTGAGAGAGCCCGATCGCCGCGAGCCGGCTGAGCTGGAGGGCCAGGGGGCCGCGGGCGTCGCGCGGCAGCTTGGGGTCCGCCAGCATGCCCTCCAGAAGCTCGACCGCGAGCGGGACGTCGCCCAGCGCCGCCGCCTGGTCCGCGGCGGCGCCGCCGTACCGCCGCCACGACGCGTACTCGCCCGCGCGCCTGGCGTGGTAGGCGAGCTGCACCAGGGGCGGCGGGTCCAGCGCGGCGAGCGCCGGCATGGCCCGCCTGTGGGTGAGCCGCCTGTCGGGGCCGGGGATCGCGTCGTAGACGGCCTGCTGGGCGAGCGCGTGGCGGAAGCCGTAGTGGCTGTCGGGGTGCTCCATCAGGACGCCCGCCTTGAGCGCCTCGCGCAGGCCCGACCTGGCGGGGGCGGCGATGCCGGAGACGGCGGCGATCAGCGGTTCGTCGGCGGGCAGCTTGAGCACGGCGGCTGCGTGCACCGCGTGCAGCGCGGCCGGCGACAGGCCGGCGAGCTGCTCCGCCATCGCCTCGCGGAGGAGCAGCGGCACCGCGACGCGGTCGAGCGCCTCCGGCTCCTCCACGCCGCCGGGGAACTGGCCGTCGCCGTCGAGCAGCGAGCGGACGACCTCCTCGATGAGGAACGGCACACCGGCGGTCCGCTCGCGCAGCCGGGCGGCGAAGCCCTCCGTCACCTGGGAGCGGCCGAGCAGCGCGCTGGTCAGGGTTCTGACGGCCTCGACGTCCAGCGGCTTGAGCGAGATCACCAGGCTGTTGGCGCCCGGCGGATGCCGGTAGGCGTGGCCCAACGGCAGCCCGGGCACGGGCAGGTCCTCGCGCCGGAAGGTCACCACGAGCGCCAGGCCCTCGGGCGGTTGGTCGGTGAGGAACCGCAGCAGGTCCCGGGTGCCGTCGTCGGCCCAGTGCAGGTCCTCTACCACCAGCACGGCGGGCGCCACGGCGTCCAGCAGCGCGCGGACCGCGCGGAACAGGCGGTGCCGCTCGGCTCGCGGGTCGTCGACCGGTGGTGGCGGTGGCGACGGCGGCAGGTGCCCGGCCAGTTCGGGGAGATAGCCGCGCAGCGCCCCGGTCACCGGGTTGAGCGCCTCCGTCGCGGGCAGGGCGGCGGCGACGTGGCGCAGCGCGTCGAACACCGGGCCGTACGGGAACGGCTCCCTGAGCTGGTGGCAGTGGCCGAGCAGCACGGTGCGCCCGCCGTCGCGCAGGACGTCGATGGCCGCCCGCACCAGCCGAGTCTTGCCGATCCCCGCCTCACCCTCGACCAGGGCCACGGCGGGCGGTTGGGTGATCGCGCCGAGGAGTGCTCGCAACTGCGCTTCACGTCCGACCATGGGACTGGCGACACTCGTCATCGGCGTCTCCGAGGGTCCGGGTTTGCTGCCCGTGCCGGAATACCGTTATCTACTACCAGTCATCTACGGTCAAGCCTCACTTTACCGACATGCCACTCTGTAATGCTTCAAAGCGCACGCGCGGGCGGGCGTGCCCGGGAGATCGCGCGGGCGGGCTTCCTGCCCGGATTCTTCACGGCGTCGGTTCTTCACGGCGTCGGTTCTTCAGGGCGTCGATTCGCCGAGGTGCTCGTACAGCGCCGGAAGGAGGTCTTCGGTGGTGGCGATGGCCAGCTGCCAGGTGACGTCCTCCCCGGCAGGCGTCGCCTGGGAGATGTCGACGGAGGCGGCCAGCCCGGACAGGAGAAGACTCCGGGTCAGCTCGACAGCCTTGTCGTGGCCCACGACCGTCGTACGGACCTCGATGATCTCCGCCATGCAGCCATCCTCGGTTGTGTGGAGATCAACTGTAGCGATGCGATCGCCCGCGGAACCCGGGAATGCGACGGCCGAGCGCCGTAATCCCTGAGGCTGGGGGTAAGCGGTTGCCGCGCCTACCGCGGGCCGTGGACGCCCGCCGTCGCCTGCTGGTCGTTTAGGGGCAGAGCCGGTCGAGTTGGTGGCGCAGCACGGACAGGGCGTCCTCGGCGTCGCGCTGCCCGAGCAGGACGCTCGTCCCGAGCCCGGACGACATGGCGAGCAGCGCCACGGCCTCCAGGCGGAGGTCCTGAACGTCCGGCCGGGCCTTGCCGAGCTGGGCGGTGAGGAAGTCCTCCATCGCGTTCGGCGCGGCCATGAACGGGTGCGCGGCGAGCGCCGGATCGGTGGCCGCCAGCACCGCGTAGGACGTGTAGACGAGGTGGAACGTGCGGCTCTCCGCGTCCGTCGGCAGCGCCTCCGTGAGGATGGCCTCGATCACGTCACGCGGGCGCGGCTCGACCGACGCGAACCGGCGCCGCACCCGCTCGGCCATCCGCTCGGCCAGCTGTTGCAGCGCGAACAGCATGAGCTGCTCTTTCGTCTCGAAGTAGTGCTGGACGAGGTGCAGCGACACCCCCGCCTCGGTGGCGACCGCCCGCATCGTCGCCGCGTGCAGCCCCCGCTCGCCCGCCACCCGTAGCAGGGCGTCGGCGATCTCACGCCGCCGCCGCTCGCGATCCGCCACTCGAAATCTCCCTATGGACGAGACTGCCCGAAAATTGGTACAACTGTATCCGATACAACTGTACCAGGAGGCCGAGATGACCGAAGGCGGCAGCCGCGACCAGGTCGGGCGCTTCACCACCAGCGAGTCCAGGGACGCTTTCCTGCGTGCCTACGACAAGGCGATGACCCTGTGGCCGGACGAACGTGACTTCCTCGACGTCGACACGAGCTTCGGCACGACCCGCGTCCACCGGCACGGCGCCGGGCCCGGCGAACCGATCGTCCTGCTCCATGGGCACGGCGCCAACGCGTCCACCTGGTACGGGCTGGTGGAACGGCTGGGGCGCGAGCATCCCGTGCACGCCGTCGACACGATCGACGACCCCGGCGGGAGCGTGCAGCGCGAACCCGTGACCGGGTCCCGCGACGCCGCCGTGTGGCTGGGGGAGGTGCTCGACGGGCTCGGGCTCGACCGCGTCCACCTGGTCGGCCACTCCTACGGCGGGTGGCTCGCCCTCAATCAGGGCATCCGTGGCAACGACAGGCTGGCCGGCATCACCCTGCTCGACCCCGGCGGCCTGGAGAAGGTGCCGCCGAAGTTCGTGCTCTCGCTGTTCGCCGGCGTGATCGCGATGCAGGCGCCGACGTCGTGGAAGCCGTGGCTGGCCCGGGTGCTGGCCGATGCCGCGCTGGTGGAACGTCCGGAGATCATGGCGCCGGTCATGCTGGGAGCCTGGTCGTTCCGCCCGAACCGCCGTCCCGCCCGGCCGTTCACGGACGACGAACTGCGGCGCGTGACCGTCCCCACGCAGGTGATCCTCGGTGGGCGCAGCATGCTGCTGCGGCCGGCGCGGGCGGCGGCCAGGGCACGGCTGATGCCGTCGCTCGTGCGCACCGAGATCGTGCCGGGAGTCGGGCACGGCGTGCCGCAGGAGGTGCCCGGCCTGGTGGTCGAGCGCATCCTCGCGTTCGCCTCGACCGGCGCCTGAGATGGCGAGCGGGCGGTCAGCGGGGGCGTGCGGCTGACGGGGCGGGTGGTTTGGGGAGGATTGTGTAGGCCAGGGTGGCGAGGACCTCGACGGCCGTCGCCACCAGCAGCGCGACGGCCGGGCCCGTGCGCGGCACGAGCCAGGCGCCGGCGGTCGCGCCCGCCAGGAAGAGGGCGATGGCGCCGAGCCTGCGGGCCGCGCCCACGCTGTGACCGCCTGCCAGCGGCGAGGTCGCGCCGAGCCAGGCGAGGGTGCTCGTGATGACCGTGGTGGTGATGTCCGACACCCCCGTCAGGCGGACGGTCGCGGTGCGCATCCCCATGGCCAGGCCCAGGGCCGCGATGATCGGGTACTGGGCGCGGGCGTCGGCGAACGCGACGGCCGTGGCCGCCGCCAGCAGCACGGACTCGACCAGCAGCGAGATCAGCAGCCACCGTTGGTGCAGCGCCTTGCACAGGCGTCCGGAGACGATGGCCCCGGTGGCGAAGGCCACCAGCGCGACCAGGCAGCCGAGCGTGCTGAAGTCGGGCGTGCCGCCGATGGCCAAGCCCAGGATCACGGTGTTCCCGGTCATGTTGGCGACGAAGACATGGCCGAGGCTCAGATAGGCGACCGCGTCCACCATCCCGCTGACCGTCGTGAGCCCCAGCAGGAGCAGCGACTCCGCGACCCGGCCCGGATTGCGCGTCACGCCGGCCATGCTCGCCGACCCGCCCGGCGCCCAACCACCCCGACATGGCCCGATTGCCGGGATCTTTACGCGCCGGGGGTCCCTGGCCGGCTCGACCCCGTTCCCAACTGTGGGCCCTGAGCCGCCCGTCGCCGGTTCAGCCGCCCGAGATCTGGGTCTCCGCGTAGTCGAGGAGCTTCTCCGCCGTGCTGAAGCGGCGGGCGTCCTTGTCGCCGAGCAGGACCCCGATCACCACCCTGCCGCTCCGCTCGCCCGCGAACACCAGGCAGAAGCCCGCCGCGTTCGTGTAGCCGGTCTTCACGCCGATGATCCCGGACGCGCTCTCCAGCAGCTTGTTGGTGTTGCGCCAGGTGTGCGCCCGGTGGACGGCCGTCTTCGGGATCTTCTGGACCTCCCGCGAGACCACCGTCCTGAACGTCGAGTCGGCGAGCGCCACCTTGGTCAGCTTGGCCTGGTCGACGGCGGTCGAATAGCCGCCCTTGCCGGGAGTGGGCAGTCCGTCGGGGTTGGTGTAGCGGGTGTCCGACAGGCCGAGGCGCTGGGCGGCGGCGTTCATCTTGGCCACGAAGGCGTCGTTGCCGGGGCCGTACCTGCGGGCCAGCGCGCTGGCGGCGTCGGCCCCTGACGGCAGCATCAATCCGTACAGCAGATCCCTGGTCGTCAGGCGTTCACCCTTCTTGAGCCTGGCCGTGGTGGCGCCGCTCCGCACCGCGTGCCGCACGTCGCTCGCCGTGATCGTGATCGTGTCGCTCAGCCGGCCCTCGCGCAGCACCACGTACGCGGTCATGATCTTTACCAGGCTGGCGACCGGGACACGGCTCGTTTCACGCTTGTTGAAGTGGATCGTTCCCGCCGAGTCGATCACGTAGGCGGACCTGGCTCCCACGGCCGGAGCGTCCGCCGCCTGAGCGGGCGACGCCACGCCGACACCCATGACTCCGACGAGAATCGCGGAGCCGATCAAACCCCCAGTATGCATGCCAAATATGGTGACAGGTGATCAGGGGTCGGTTGACCGATCTCGGCCCCTCGCCGGAGAAATCCCGCCGTCGGCGGGCTCGCGCGGACGCCCTCAGGCCGCCTCGGAGGCGCGCTTCTTCCTACGCCAGGAGAAGAACGCCACGACCCCCGAGAGGATGGCGACCCCCACGACCACGGCCGTGATCGGCGAGCGCGCGGCGAGCTCGAACCAGCCGAACACCAGCGCGGTCAGTCCGAGCCACCAGATCGGCGCCCACGTCAGGCAGCCCAGCGCGCTGGCCACGACGTACCACGGGTAGGACACCCGCAACGCTCCCGCCACCCACGGCAGGGTGTGCCGCAGCATCGGCACCCAGAAGCAGCCGTAGACGGCGAGGGCTCCCCAGCGCTCGACGATGTGCTCGATCTTCGCGATCCGCTCCCGCCCGAGTCGGGTGCCGATGCGCGAGTCGTAGAGCTTCTCGCCGAGCTTGCGGCCGATCCAGTAGTACGCCTGGAACGCTCCGAACAGGCCCACGAGCAGGACAGCACCCAGCCAGAGCGGGCCAACTGGATCTATGGGAATGGTGATAGCCAACACCTGCATATCAGGTCATCACCCTCCCAAAGCGATCATTAGGTCAGCCTTACCTTAGTTCACCGTGCAAGCTTCTGGCCACCTCACAGCAGGGTGCAACCCACCGGCAACCAACCCTCAATCCTTGTCGGTTATTTCTTTGAATTAAGGGATAAGGGGTATCGACCATGGCAACGAGAAGCGGAACGGTCCTGGCCGCCGGCTCGGCGAACGCGGCCAAGCTCTTCGTGGCGGCGCTCGCCTTCACCGGCGCGTACGCCGGTCTCTCCGCCTACGGGATCGCCAGCTCCGCCCCCGATCCCGCCGACCGCACCGTGAGCCTGTCGGCTCGCGAACTGCCCATCACCCGGCCCATCGCCGTCGAGAGGCCCCCCGCCGCGGGCAAGGTCTCCGTCAGCGCCCTGCCCGGCGGCCCCGGCTGCGTCAGGGCGTTCTCCGCCCGTGCCCTGGTCGGCGACGAGCAGGCCGAGCAGGCGGTCAGGTACAGCTGGCGGCTGGCCCGCTGGAGCCCCGACACCCGCACCTGGCACACCTACCTGGCCCACCACGCGGGCTTCGCCGGGACCGGGCGCGCCGTCGACTGGGAGGCGCATGTCACGGGCAACCCCGGCTGGTACCGCGTCGAACTGGCCGTCGAGGGCGCTAAGACCATCAGGAGCGACCGCTTCCAGGTGAGTTGCTGACCGACCGCCGCGCCGCCTCCACCCAGCGCGGCACGCCCACCCGCTCCGCCACCTCCAGCGCCTTCTCGTAGTGGGCGCGCGAGGCGTCGGGCTGGCCGAGCCTGATCGCGAGGTCGCCGAGCGTCAGCGCCACCGGCCACAGCGCCACGACCCCGGTGCCCGCGCCCGCCACGCGGTCGGCGAACGGCTTGAGTTTGTCGTAGCAGTCGACCATCCGCTCCCGGTCGTCGAGCAGCATCCCCGCCAGCGCCCGCCACGTCATCGCCAGCTCGTACAGGAAGTCGGGGCGCACCGGCGGGCGCACCGCGGCGACCGCGTTGGCGTCGGCCACATGGCCCGAGGACGCCAGCGCCAGCGCGTACGCGTCGAGGGTCCACTTGGCGCCGCGCTGGTGGGCCTCGGCCAGCACCTCGACCATCTCCGCCGCCCGGCCGGCGACCAGGTGCAGACAGAACGTGGTGATCAGCGGGAGGTCTTGACGGCCCTCCAGCATGCCGGCCCGCGCGGTCATCCTGGCCGCGTCGCGGTAGGCCCGCTCGGCCCCCGCGTAGTCGCCCACGATCATCAGCCGCTGCCCGGCGTACCAGGCGCACACCGCCGCCGGGGCCGACAGGTCGTACTGCTTGGCCAGCCGATCGGCGGCGGCCGCGTGCTCGTCGGCCACCGCGAACTCGCCGCGCGCCGCAGCGCACTCCAGCAGCACCAGGTGCGCCAGCGCCTGGGTGGCCATCTGCCCGGACCGCTGGGCGACCTCCAGCAGCTCGCGCCCGATGCTCTCACGCGTGTCGACCGCCGGGATGTCGTAGGACTGCCGCAGCCGCCCGCTCAGCGCCGCCGCGATCAGCGTCGGGTCGCCGCTCTGCCTGGCCAGCTCCAGCGCCTCCAGCGACGCCTGGCGGCCCCGCTCGGGCGAGGACGAGCCCTCCAGCTCCAGCGCGAGCGTGGTGAGCAGGCTCGCGCGCAGGGTCTGCTCCCCTTCGGGCAGCTCGATCAGCGCCTTCTCGGTGACGTCGACGATCTCCCAGGCGGTGCGGGTGAAGTCGCGGGCCATCCCCTTGTGCGGGACGGCCAGCGACGCCGCCACCCGCGCGGTGATCTCCAGGTCGCCCAGCGGCAGCGCGGCGTCCATGGCCTCGCGCCGCAGCAGCCGGGCCGCGGTCATGTCGCCGCACAGCGCCAGCGCCCTGATCCGGCGCAGCATGAGCTGCAGCCGCTCCTTGGTGTCGCCGCCCGTGCGGTCGAAGGCCGCGATGGCCTGCTCCCACAGCGTGGCCGCCTCACGGTGCGCGAAGCGCCGCTCGGCCTGCTCCGCCGCCAGCCCCGCGTAGTGCACCGCCTTGTCGGCGGCGTCGGCGAGGAAGTAGTGGTGGGCGAGGGCCGCCACATCGGACGGCGCGCGCCGCTCGATCACCGCCGCGACGGCCGCGTGCAGCCGGGTGCGGCGCAGCCGCGAGGCGTCGGAGTAGATCGTGTCGCGCACCAGGTCGTGGTCGAACCTGAGCAGCCCCGGCCCAGGCTCGGTGACCAGCCCGGCCAGCAGCGCCGCCTCGACCGCCTCGACGACGGCGTCCTCGTCGCCGGCCACGTCCACCAGGACGTCGACGTCCACGTCGCGGCCGATCACCGCGGCCTGCAGCAGGATCTGCTGGGCCCCCGCCGGCAGCCGCGAGATGCGCCTGCGCAGCACGTCGCGCACGCCCGAGGGCACGCGCGACAGCACCTCGGCGGCGCTGGCCCGGCCGGCGGCGGCGGCCTCGGAGTCGAGCAGCCGGACGGTCTCGCGGACGAAGAACGGGTTGCCGCCGGTGCGCTCCACGATGGAGCTGACGGCGTCCTCGTCGATCTCGCGTACGCACGTCGCCCTGACGAGCTCGGCCACGGCCTTCGGGTCGAGCCCCGACAGGCCCACCCGCACCGGGCCGAGCCTGGCCAGCGCGGCGAGCACGTCGGACTGGCGGTCGTCGAGCTCGCTCTCGCGGCACGTGACCACGAGCAGCACCCTGCTGGTGGCCAGCAGGCTGGGCAGGGCGCGCAGCAGGGCGAGGGTCTGGTCGTCGGCCCAGTGCAGGTCTTCGAGCGTCAGCAGCATCGGGGCGCGGCGCGCGACCCCCGCCAGGTAGCCGCCGACCGCGCGGTGCAGGCGGAAGCCGCCCGACACTTCGTCGTCGTCGGGATCGGGGGCGGCGTCGTCGAGCAGCGGCGCGAGGAGCTGGGAGTACTCGCCGGCGCCGGTGGAGGCGACCAGCGTGCGCAGGATCTCCACCCACGCCCAGCCGGGCGGGGTGGCGCTGGAGTCGGGGCAGGCACCCGACGCGGTGATCCAGCCGTCGGCGGTGAGCCTGCCCTCGAGCTGGCGCAGCAGCATGGTCTTGCCCGCCCCCGCGACGCCCGTGACGATCGCGACCTCGAACCGGCCGGTGCGGCCAGCGGCCGTGGTCAGCCTGGCCAGCTCGGCGTCGCGCCCGACGAACGGCTCGGGCTCCAGCGGCGGCGGCTCGACCAGCGCGGTCGGCCTCGGCGGCCAGGTGTCGGAGACCGGCGCGGGCCTGCTGGGACGCGTCGGCGTGGCCAGCTCCAGCTCGGGGGCCTGGGCCAGGATGTCGGACTCCAGCTTGCGCAGCGCGGGCCCCGGGTCGATGCCCAGCTCGTCGGCGAGGATGCCCCTGGCCCTGCGCAGCGCCGCCAGCGCGTCGCCCTGCCTGCCGCAGCGGTACAGGCCGAGGGCGAGCAGCCGCCAGCCCTCCTCGCGCAGCGGGTGCTCGGTGGTGAGCGCCTCCAGGTCGGGCACGGTCTCGGCGTGCATGCCGAGGCGCAGCCCGGTGTCGGCGTGCCGCTCGCGCGCCACCAGCCGCAGCTCCGTCAGCCTGTTGACCTCGGCCTCGGCCCACGGCTGGTCGGCGAAGTCGGAGTAGGGCGTGCCGCGCCACAGGCCGAGCGCCTTCTCCAGGCGGCCGCGCGCCGACTGCGGGTCGCCCTCTTCGAGGTGCTCACCCGCGGCCCGGACCAGCTGCTCGAACCTGAGCGCGTCGACCTGGTCGGCCGCCACCCGCAGCGCGTAGCCGGACGCGACGGTCACCAGCAGCCGGTTGGGCCCGCCACGCGGGCGGCCGGGTTCGAGCACCCGGCGCAGCCGCGAGATGTAGACCTGCAAACCGGACTGCGCGCCCTTGGCCGTGTCGTCTGCCCACAGGTCGTAGAGCAGCATGTCGACCGGGACGACCTGACCTCTGGCCACGAGAAGGCGGGCGAGCACGGCCCGCTGCCGCAACCCGCCGAGGTCGAGTTCGTCGTCTTCGTACGCCTCGACTGGCCCCAGAACCCGGAACGCCACCATGTCAGCCGCCACGCTATGCGGGCTTCCGAATCACGCACAAGGTCTTTGTTTTGTTTGGGATTCTCACTGCGGGGCCTTCGAGATCGCGGACGGGGGCTCCGCGGCGGTGCTCCGGCCGTTGCGCCTGCGCAGGAGCGCCCACGCGCCCAGCGCCAGACCGCCGAACGGGATCTCGATAGTGTAAGTCCAGAAGCCGAAGAGCAGTGCGGTCGCGGTCGCCGGAGCGGGGTCGACCCCGAACGCGGTCAGCAGCACCACCACGCCGCTCTCCATGATCCCCGCGCCGCTCGGCGTGACCAGTGCGCTGGTCAGCACCCGCGACAGGGCGAAGACGGCGACCGACTGGGCCAGCCCCGGATAGGCGCCGGTGGCGTACATGCAGACGACCATGATCGCCCACTGGAAGCCGAGGAAGAAGACCATCGCCAGCGACAGCCCGAGCCACCGGGTGTGGACGATCTGCGCGGTGTCCTTGCGCAGCCGGTGCAGCGCGTCGGAGGCGTGGAACTTCAGCCGGGTCAGGCGTACCAGGAAGTCGAGGGCGCGGCCCAGCAGGGCGGCGGCGCGGTCCCAGTACAGGGCCGCGGCGACCACCACGCAGAGCACGAGGATGGAGATCGCGCCGACCCAGCCCGCCTTGGCGACCGTCGGGTTGGGCACCTCGCCCGCCATGAGCAGCCCGATGATGCCGACGGCGGGCAGGATGAACCTGAACAGCGTGTTCCAGACGCCGCTGACCAGCGTCATGACCACGATCGGGCGGTTGGCGAAGCCCCAGCCCCTGGTCATCCCGAAGGTCAGCGCCACCCCGGCCGCGCCGCCGAAGGGCAGCAGGTTGCTGACCGCGCTGCCCGCCGCGTTGAGCGTGAGGGCCTGCAGGTTGTTCAGGCCGGGCAGCGAGTTGGTCAGCACGAAGGTGTAGGCGAACAGGCTCAGCAGCCACAGCGCCGTCATCAGCGCGATCATGCCGACGTTCAGCGTGCTGAAGACCGCGCCGATCTCACGCCACGAGACCGGCTTGCCGGTGAGCGTGTGGACGATCTGCGGCAGGTACACGACGAGCAGCACCGCCAGCGCCAGGGAGAACGCCGACAGTGTGAGCTGGAGCCATTTGTTCTTCATCGGGGTCCAGTCTGCCCCTCGCACAGCCCCGTGGAGTCATACAGGAGTCTCATCTTGGCCACTGCTCGAAAGGATGACTGAGCCGGGTGCCCGGCGGCAGGTCGCGCCGCACGAACCACTCCGTGCCGAAGACCAGCCGGTACAGCGGGCCCGGAACCTTCAGCATGACGGCGAGGGTGCGGTCGCTGTCGCCGCCGGTGGCCTGGGACGCGTGCGCGGCCATGCTCGCCCGCTTCTGCCGAGCGTACTTCCTGACGTTCACCCTGTGGGTGATGGTCTCGCTGGAGGAGTACGCGCTCTCGAACGTCCGCACGTCGAACTCCGGCGGGAACCTGTAGACCTTGCCCGCCATCCGCAGCAGCCTGAGCAGCGGGTCGCGGTTGACCGTCGCCTCCAGGACGATCTTCGTGCCCGCGATCTCCGCCGCCCGCCTGCCCACCCGGTGCACCTGCACGTGGTCGGGGTGCCCGTAGCCGCCCGCCGGGTCGTAGATGGACAGCAGGTCGGCCCGCTCCTCCTCGAGGATCGCGGCCAGCGCCTTCGCGGCCTCCTCCGAGTCGGCGTCGATGAAGGCGTTGTCGGGACGCTCCTCGGCGATGCCGCCCTTCGGGCTCAGCCCCGAGTCGCCGTACCCGAGGCACTCCACCCGGGCGCAGCCGAGCAGCGCGGCCGACGTGTACAGCTCCTTGAGCCGCGTCTCGCCGAGCTCGTCGCCCGGCTCCATCTCGGCCAGCCCGCGCTCGCCCGCCGTGGCCACCACGAGCACCACACGGTGCCCCTCGGCCGCGAGCATCGCCATCGTGCCCGCTGTCAGCAGGGCCTCGTCGTCGGGGTGGGCGTGGAAGAACACAGCGGTACGTGGAGGCACACGCCCAGATTAGTCTGGGAGGGGTGCGGATCTTTCACGTGAGTGACTGTTACCTGCCGCGACTCGGGGGGATCGAGGTCCAGGTCGCCGACCTCGTCCGGACTCAACGCGAGGCCGGGCACGACGTCGAGGTCGCGACGGCGACCAGGGGCGAGCCGCTGCCCGGGGTGCACAGGATCGTCGCCAGGATGCCCTTCGACCTACCGGTGCACCCGTTCGGAGTCGGGCACCTCACACGCCGGATGGTCGCGTCGCGGCCCGACGTGGTGCACGTCCACGCGGGCGCGGTCTCGCCGTTCGCCTGGATGGGGGTGCGCGCCGCCGTACGGGCCGGGCTGCCGGTGGTGGTGACCGTCCACAGCATGTGGGACCCGGTCACCCGCGGCCTCTACCGGCTGCTGCGGCTGGCGACGGGCTGGCACCGCTGGGGGCTGGTGGGCACGACGGTCAGCAACGCGGCGGCGGCGCCGATCCGCGCGGTCGCCGGCCGCGGGGTGCCCGTGCACGTGGTGTCCAACGGCCTCGACCTCACGGGCTGGCGTCCGCAAGACGACCACGTCACGGAGCCGGGCGGCGGGCCGCAGGTCGCCGGGGAGCCGCGTGGCGAGGTGCACATCGTCGCGGTCGGACGGCTGGCGCCGCGCAAGCAGCCCGTGCGGCTGCTGCGGCTGTTGCGGGAGGTGCGCGCCCGCGTCCCGGCCTCGATCCCGCTGCGGGCGACGGTGATCGGCGACGGGCCCGCCCGCGGTTCGATGGAACGTTACCTGGCCAAGCACGCCATGACCGGGTGGGTCTCGCTGCCCGGCCGGTACAGCCGCGAGCAGATCGCCAAGGTTCTGGAGTCGTCCGACGTGTTCGTGGCGCCGGCGCCACGCGAGTCGTTCGGCATCGCCGCCCTGGAGGCCAGGGCGGCGGGTCTGCCAGTGGTCGCCCGCGCCCAGAGCGGCGTCGCGGACTTCGTCAGGCACGGCACGGAGGGCCTGCTGGGCCGCGACCTGCCCGGCCTGGCGGCGGCGGTCAGCCGCCTGTGCACCGACACCGCGCTGCGGGAGTCGATCTCCGCGCACAACCGCGCCAACCCGCCGACCGCGGGCTCCTGGCCCACGGTCCTGTCGGGTTTCGACGCCGCGTACGCCCGCGCCCGCGGGGCACGTCCGCGACCGTCGTCCCCATCGCGCTGAACACCGGTTCTCAGGTTCTCCGCAGCACGACGTACCCGTCCTGCTCGAAGACCTTGCTGTAGCCCTCCGACAGGAGCCTGCCGACCTGCGCGGCCTGGTCCTCGGCGGAGCCGAAGGGGAACTCCCAGCGGGACGTGTCGGCCACCACCCACGGCGAGCCGTGCGACTCGGCGGTCCACAGCAGGACGGTGGTGCGCGAGGTGAGCGCGGGGCCGAGCGAGTTGACCGCCTCCACCTGGACGCCCGACGGCACCCGCGCCGCCGCCGCGCGGGCGGCGGCGGTCTTGACCTGGTCGGCCTGGTAGAAGCTCGGATGGTAGAGCTGGTCCAGGGCGAAGCGCGGCACGAGCGTGACGGCGACGGCGCACACGGCCGCCGCCCAGGCGAGGCCGAGCCGCCGGTCGCCCGGACGTCCGGCCCAGCGCAGCAGCCTGGACAGCCCGTCGACGCCCGCCAGGAAGAGGATCACCACCGTGAACGCGCTGTACTGGAAGTCCGCCTGCCACCACAGCGCGCGGTCGGACAGCATGCGTTCGAGGACGTGCGGCAGCGCGACGAGCGACAGCGGCGACAGCAGGCAGAGCAGCAGCGTCGGCCAGGCCAGCAGGAACAGCGTGTCGACCTTGGCCTCGTCGCTGAACGGCAGCAGCAGCGTGGAGAGCGGGTCGCGCAGCATCGCCAGGATGGCGCTGGGCGCGTCGGGCCCGAGGTGGCCGTAGGCCCAGAAGTCGCCGGTGTCGCCGCCGAGCATGGGGATCAGCGCGCCCCTGGTGAGCATCACGGCCCCGACGCCGATGCCCGCGCAGCACAGCCCGCTGAACCGGTCGCCGGTGACGAACAGGTAAAGCCCGAATCCGAGCACCATGAGCCCCATGTCCTCCTTGACGAGGACGAGCGCGAACATCGCCGCGAACGCCGGCAGCGCCTTGCCCGCGTGGTACCGCTCGATCATGACGGCGGTGAGCAGCGGGACGAACATCACCTCGTGCGCGTCGAACGCGATCGCCTGCGCGACGGGCCACGACAGCGCGTACGCCACGCTCACCAGGTAGGCGGGGGCGGTGCCGAGCACGCGCCGGGTGAACAGCCAGATGAACGGGATCGCGGCGGCGAACAGCAGCGCCTGCGCGACGATCAGTGACCCGGGCCCGTCGTGGACCCAGTAGAACGGCGCGAGCAGCGCGTAGATGGGGGAGAAGTGGTCGACGATCTGCAGGTAGTCGAGCCCCCGGCCGTGGAAGGCCCCGACGACGGGGATGTGGGGCGGGCGGAAGTGCGCGTAGTTGCGTACCGCCTGGTCCACGATCACCAGGTCGAAGGTGGTGGCGCGGAAGGTCGCCAGCTTGACCAGGCCGATGACGGCGTAGGCGGTGGCGGCGAGTACGCACATCACGCCCAGCCTGAGCCGGTGCCCGCCGAAGGCCAGCCAGCGGGGGGTGGAGATGGCGGCGGGTGCCCCGGACTCCGCCGCCAGCGTGTCGCCCGTCACGGGCGACAAGGGTAGACCGGTTTCATGTGGATGGCCCCGGCCGCCGCGCCGACCTGCCCCCCACAGGCGGCACGGCGGCCGGGGAAGTCATCACTTGCAGGCGCTCTCGATCTTCGTGATGAAGCCCTGCATCTTCTGGACGGAGTCCAGGGTGGCGCTCGGGTCCTTGGCGTCGATCTTGATTCCGTCGAGCCCGGTCGCCAGGTCGTCGAGGGCCGAGGCGAGTTCGCCGTCGTAGCCCTTGGCAAGCTCCTTGACCTTGGCCGCGGCCTCGTCACCAGCGGTTTCCAGGGCCTTGGGGTCGGTGGCGACCTTGGACATGGAGCCGTTGAAGTCAGTCATGATCGTCGTGACTTCCTGGCCGACTTTGTTGCAGTCGACAGCGTTGCCGATCGCGCCACAGGCGGTGGTGAGGCCGGCAAGGGTAAGCGTCGCGACCGCGATGGCGAGGCGACGACGAGGGGGTGTCATTACTTGGTGCCCTTCGTAGGTTTTATGACGAAGGAGACAGTATGGACCAGTCCTTGACCGTCACTTGCACCTCACTAACATCACTGGTGTCAGGCTGGCGTAAAGCCGTACGGCAGGGCCTGGACGATCTCCCCGGGCTCCGGAGCGGCAGACCGAGCAGGCCCCGGTAGTCGCGAACCCGCTCGTGACCAGCGCGTACACCTGATGGCCGCGCCAGGCCGGCAACTCCCTCTTGACAGCCCCATGGGCCCGCCTGACCATGTCGCATATAGGGCAACTCGGTGCGTAATACGCAACAAGGCGGTGTCGGTTGACCAGCTTGATCTCCACGCTTCCCGGCTGCTCTTACACCGACCCAGAGGTGTTCGCCGAGGAGCAAGCCAAGATCTTCGAAAGCCTGTGGTTCTGCGCGGTCAGGTCCGACGAACTTGGCAAGCCGGGCGCCTTCAGGACCGTCCAGGTCGGCACGGAGAGCGTGATCGTCGTCAGGGGGCGCGACGGGGGGTTACGCGCCTTCCTCAACGTCTGCAGGCACCGCGGCGCCCGCCTCTGCGTGGAGGAGCACGGCGAGGTCAAACGGACGATCAGGTGCGTCTACCACGCCTGGTCCTACGACCTCGACGGCAGGCTGGCAGCCGCGCCGAACCTGGCGAAGATGCCCGACATCGACCGCGTCGCCTACGGGCTGATCCCCGTGAACCTGCGCGAATGGCTCGGCTACGCCTGGGTCTGCCTGGCGGACGAGCCGCCCTCGTTCGAGGAGACCGTGACCGCCGCCGCCACCGAACGGCTCGGCGACCCCGCCGCGATCGAGCACTACCACGTCGACAAGCTGGCGCTCGGCCGCCGCGTCCGCTATGACGTCAGGGCCAACTGGAAGCTCATCGTCGAGAACTTCATGGAGTGCTACCACTGCGCCACGATCCACCCCGAGCTGACCGCCGTCCTGCCCGAGTTCGCGGGCGGCTACGCGGCGCAGTACTACGTGGGCCACGGCGCCGAGTTCGCCGAGCGTGTCCAGGGGTTCACCGTCGACGGCAGCCCCGGCTTCGGCAAGCTGCCGGACGTCTCGCGCGAGCAGGACCGCCGCTACTACGCGATCACCGTGAAGCCGCAGGTCTTCGTCAACCTGGTGCCCGACCACGTGATCGTGCACCGGATGTTCCCGCTGGCCGCCGACCGCACGGTCGTGGAGTGCGACTGGCTCTACCACCCCGACGTGGTGGCCTCCGGCGCCGACCTGTCGCTGTCGGTCGAGCTGTTCCACCGCGTCAACGAGCAGGACTTCGACGCCTGCGAGCGGACCCAGCCCGGCATGGCGTCACGGGCCTACCGGACGGGCGGCGTGCTGGTGCCGAGCGAGCACCACATCTCGGCGTTCCACCAGTGGGTGAACCTGCGCCTCGCGGACGGCTCGTCAGGGTAACCGGCACCCCGAAACGCCAGCTCAACCCCGGAATGTTCAACAGATGGCCATGAAGTGCACATCGCCGGGTAGCGTGTGGACTGATGTTGGCTGAACCGTTCGTCCACCCGGCCCTCTTCTATCGGGGCGACCGGGAGTACGTGGCCGCCACCGCGGCTTTCGTCCGTGAGGGGCTGGCCGCGGGCGAGCCGGTGGCGGTGTCGGTGCCCGGACGGAACCTCGCGCTGATCCGCGCCGAACTCGGCGCGGAAGCCGACAAGGTGCTGCTGCTCGACATGACCAAGGCGGGCCGCAACCCCGGCCGGATCATCCCCGCCGTGCTGCGCGACTTCGCCGACCGCCACCCCGACGACCACGTCCGCATCGTCGGCGAGCCCATCTGGCCCGGACGCACCGCGACCGAGTATCCCGCCTGCGCCCAGCACGAGGCGCTGATCAACTACGCGTTCGCCGGCCGCCACGTCACCATCCTGTGCCCGTACGACCTGGCGGGGCTCGAGCCGGCGGTGCTGGAGGACGCCGAGGTCACCCACCCCGTGCTCCGCGACGCCGACGGCGAGCGGCCCAGCGACCGGTACGCCCCGCAGGACGTCGTCGACGGCTACAACCAGCCGCTCACGGAGCCCGACGCCTTCACCGAGCTCCGTTTCGACCGCTCCAACCTGTCCGACGTGCGCGGCCTCGCCGCCGCCCAGGCCGCCGCGGCGGGGTTCACCGGGGCCAGGCTCGACGACGTCAGGCTCGCGGTCGCCGAGCTCGGCGCCAACAGCCTCGACCACGGTGGCGGGTCGGGCCTGTTCAGGTCCTGGTCCGCGGACGGACGCCTGGTGTGCGAGGTCAGTGACACGGGCCACATCACCGACCCGCTGGCGGGCCGCAGCCCGGTCGACCCGCGCGTGGCGGGCTCGCGCGGGCTGCTCATCGTGAACCTGCTCAGCGACCTGGTACGCGTCCACACCCGCCAGGGCGGCACCGCGATCCGCGTCTACTTCGACCTGCCCTGACCACGCAGCCCGAGGTCAGTTCTCGATGTGCGTCATGTCCGGGTAGCGCTCGCCGCGGACCGCGTCGGCCGGAACCGTCCGCGCCAGCTCGGCGAGTTGCTCCGCGGTGAGCGTGATGTCGGCGGCGCCGGCGTTCTCCTCCAGGTACTTCATCCGCTTGGTGCCGGGGATGGGGATGACGTCGTCACCCTGGGCCAGCAGCCAGGCCAGCGACAGCTGCGCGGCGGTGATCCCGGCCGCGTCGGCGATCTTCCGTACCTGGGCCACCAGGGCGGCGTTGTGCGCGGCGTTCTCGCCCACGTTGCGCGGGAACCACTTGCGGAAGTCGTCGTCGGGCAGCTGGTCGGCGGGGGGCAGGGCGCCGGTCAGGAAGCCGCGGCTGATCGGCGAGTACGCCACCAGCGCGGTGCCCACCTCGCGGGCGGCGGGCAGGATCTCCGCCTCCAGGCCCCTGGTGAACAGCGAGTACTCGCTCTGCAGCGCGGCGATCTGGTGGACCTGGTTGGCCTTGCGCAGCGTCTCGGCGCTCACCTCCGACAGGCCGAGATGCCGGACCTTGCCCTGCCGCACCAGCTCGGCCATCGCCCCCACCGACTCCTCGATCGGCACGTCGGCGTTACGGCGGTGCATGTAGTACAGGTCGATGTGGTCGACGCCGAGCCGCTGGAGCGAGGCGTCGCAGGCCGCCCTGATGTACTCGGGGCTGTTCTCCACCGTGCGGGTGTCGCCGTCGCGCTTGATGGCGAACTTGGTGGCCAGCACGACCTCGTCCCTGCGGCCCTTGACGGCCCGGCCGACGAGCTGCTCGTTGTGCCCTCTGCCGTACATGTCGGCCGTGTCGAGGAAGTTCACCCCCAGGTCGAGCGCCCGGTGGATGACGGCGATGGACTCCTGCTCGTCGCCCTGGCCGTAGAACTCGGACATGCCCATGCAGCCCAGGCCCAGCGCCGAGACCTGCGGGCCGCCATTACCAAGAGTGCGCGTCTTCACGCGTGCCCTCCATATGAGTCGATCTTGTGGTTCAGGACGGAGAGGTCCTGGGTGAGTTCGGCGATCCTGGCCTCGACGCGCTCGCGGTGCTGCTCCAGCATCGCCTTCCGCTCGGGCGCGGTGTGCGGCCCCTGCCGGGACAGATCCGCGTAGCGGCACATGTCGGCGATGGGCATGCCGGTGGTGCGGAGCTTGGTGAGGAACCGCAGCCACTCCAGGTCCCGCTCGGCGTAGTCGCGGTGCCCGCTGACGTTGCGGCCGACCGAGGGGATGAGCCCGATACGCTCGTAGTAACGCAGCGTGTGGGCGGTGAGCCCCGACCGCTGCGCGGCTTCCTGGATCGTCATGTCACCAGAGTCGCCCTTAGAGTGCACTCCAAGTCAAATCCGGTGGTGCGGGCACTGCCGACCCTGAGGAGGCAGGCACTACCCAGGGTCGTCTCCGCGCAGGTCAGCCGGGAATTCCCCCAGGGTCTACACCCAAGGTAGTAGGGGGTTGCTCAGGGCTCCTTGGGGTTGATCTCCGATGTTCGCAAAGCCCGCCTTACGCGAGCTTTAAGACATGAAGGGATTGCTCACCAGCGGATTCGCGGCCATCGGCACCGGCACCGGTGCCATGCTCACCCTGCACGCCAGCGCGGGGCTCGACCCGTTGCACAGCGTGATCAGCGAGTACGCGTTCCAGTCCTCCGGCTGGCTGCTTCCCACCGCGCTGACCTCGTTCGCCATCGGGTCCGCGTTCATCGCCGAGGCGCTGCGCAGGTCGGGCGCCGGGCGCTGGGTGTTCCTGCTGTTGCTGGCGTGGGGCGCGAGCATGTTCCTGATCGGCGCCTTCCCCACCGACCGGCCGGGCGTCCCGCTCTCGCTGTCAGGCGGCATCCACCGCTACGCCGCGTTCGCCGCCTTCCTGGTGATGCCGCTCGCCGGCCTGCTGCTGGCCAGGGCGCAGGCGCGTTACGCCAGGGCGATGCGGGCGCTGAGCGTCGTCGCGCTCGGCGCGCTGGTGCTCGTCGTGGTCCCGTACGTGGTGCGGATGTTCGGCATCCCGCTCAGCAACGACGACATCCCCGCCGGTCTCATCCAGCGGATCGTGGTCGTCGCCGAGCTGGGCGTGCTCGCGCTCGCGGGGCTGTCGAGGCTCAGGCCCGCCCCTCAGTGCTCCCAGAGTGGCGTTTCGCCCATCCTGGCGTAGCAGCGTCCCGCTCGCGGTCACGGCCGGCCAGGGGCGGTTCCTGGACCTTCGTCACGGTCACGACCTCCGGCTACCCGCCCGTCAGGCGTGAAACGGCGCAGCGGTGGAAGGAGGGCAGGGAAGCTGACCGAGACTGAGGAGTGCGTGAGATGACGATCCTGGTGGCGTACGACGGTTCCGACGACGCCAAGGCCGCGATCACCTTCGCCGGCACGCTGTTCAAGGGCCAGCCCGCCGTCGTGCTGACCGTGTGGGAGCGGCTGGCGATGACCTCGGCCCGCGCCTCGGTGGGCCTCGCGATGACGTTCGACGCGACCGCCGCCGACGACCAGGCGATCGGCGACGCGATGCGGGGACTGGCCCAACAGGGGGCCGAACTGGCCGCGCAGGCCGGGCTGGACGCGACACCCCGGGTGGAGCTCGACTCGATCGCCGTCTGGTCCACCATCGTGGACGTCGCCGCGGAGATCGACGCGACACTCATCGTGACGGGCACGCGGGGGCTCGGCGGGGTGCGCTCGCTGCTGCTCGGCAGCACGTCCGACCGGGTCCTGCACCACGCGCACCGGCCCGTGCTCGTCGTACCTGGCCCGGAGGCGGGTCACTAGCCGCACGCCGGGCCGGTTCGCGCCCTGGGCCGGGCCGCACGCCGGGCCGCACGCCGGGCTGCACGCCGGGGGCGGGCCGTGCGCGGGGTGGGCTGCGTACCCGGGTGGGCCGGGCGCTGGGGAGGCCGTCGGGACGCCCCCTTATCCTGCCTGAGAGCTGAAGGAGGAGCGGGTGGCGGAGGGGCTGACGCGGCGGCTGGGCACCTCCGACGCGGTGGCCGTCGGGCTGAGCGCCATGATCGGGGCGGGGGTGTTCTCGGCGTTCGCCCCCGCGGCCTCGGCGGCAGGGCCGTGGCTGCTCGCCGCGCTCGCGCTCGCGGCCGTCGTCGCGTACTGCAACGCCACGTCGTCCGCCCGGCTCGCCGCGCTGTACCCCGAGTCCGGCGGCACGTACGTGTACGGCCGGCGGCGGCTCGGGCCGTTCTGGGGTTACCTCGCCGGGTGGGGCTTCACCGTCGGCAAGACCGCGTCCTGCGCGGCGATGGCGCTCACCTTCGCCGCGTACGCCGCGCCGGCGCTGGCCAGGCCGCTCGCCATCGCCGCCGTGGTCGGGGTGACCGTGCTCAACCTGTACGGCGTGCAACGGTCCGCCATGGTGGCCAGGGTGATGGTGGCGTTCGTGCTGGCCGTCCTCGCCGCGCTCGTCGCCGCCGGGCTGCTCGGCACCCCGCACGCACCGTCGCCGGTCGGCGACCATCTAGCACCGTCCGGCGGCGCCGACGTGTGGGGCATGCTCCAGGCGGCCGGGCTGCTGTTCTTCGCCTTCGCCGGATACGCCAGGATCGCCACCCTGGGGGAGGAGGTGCGCGACCCGTCCAGGACCATCCCGCGCGCCATCGGCATCGCCCTCGGCGTCACGCTCGTCGTCTACGCGCTGGTCGCCCTGGCCACGCTGCGCACCCTCGGGGCCGCGGGGCTCGGTGCGTCCGAGGCGCCGCTCGCGGACGTGGCCGGCGCGTCCGGCG